>NZ_JADYVV010000008.1:0-165108 GCF_020194035.1 Bradyrhizobium sp. BRP56 | reverse complement strand
TGGGTGGAGCGGCTTGTACCGAATATGCGGTCGGTGGCCGTCCCGACGTGCAGTTCAACGTGATGCCGCTCTCCGTCGACAAGCCCGGCGAACCCCTCCACAGCTATTCCGGCTTCACGGCCTCGGTCTGGCAATGCCACGGCCGGTCGCGCGGACAGCTCGCGATCCGCTCGGCCGATCCGTTCGAGCAGCCGCTGATCGCGCCCAATTATTTCGCCGAGGAGATCGACCGCAAGACCATTGTTGCCGGCCTGAAGATCTTGCGCGAGATTTATCAGCAAAAGGCGTTCCGCCCGCTCTGGGACGTCGAAATGGTGCCGGGCGAGGCCGCAAATAGCGATGCGGGGCTGTGGGATTTTGCGCGCAACACCGGCGGCACGGTGTTTCACTGCGTCGGCACCTGCCGCATGGGCAGCGACGAGCGGGCAGTCCTCGATCCGCAGCTGCGGGTGCGCGGCGTCGAGCGGCTGCGCGTCATCGACGCCTCGGTGATGCCGCAGATCACCTCGGCCAATACCAATGCGACCAGCCTGATGATCGGGGAACGCGGTGCAGCCCTTATCATGCCGTGATTGGGCCGCTTGATTTCCGGAGGGCGAGATGGAATTGAGTTCCGACAGTCACGTCCCCAAATACGCGCAGATTGCCGATATCTTTCGCCAGCGGATTGCGCGCGGCGTCTGGAGTCAAGGTTTTCGCCTGCCGGCCAACGAGGATCTGGCGGCCGAGTTCGGCGTCTCGCGCGTCACCATCAGGCAGGCCGTCGAACTGCTCGCCCGCGACGGTGTCATCGAGGCGCAGCAAGGCCGCGGCACCTTCGTCACCGGGACTGTGCGACAGGACCGCTGGCTCAAGGTCGAGACCACACTGTCCGATCTCGCGGACATGTACCGCGACACCTCGCCGGAGATCATCAACATCTCGGAAAGCCGGAGCGATGCGCCGTTGCTTCCCGAAGACGGCAAGCCGGCCGAGAAATATGTCTTCATGCGCCGTCTGCACTCGCGCCAGAAGCAGCCTTACTGCGTCATTTCCATCTATCTCGATGAGAAGATCTTTCGCAGATCTCCCAAGCGCTTTCGCAACGAGACGGTGATCCCGATCCTCAACGACCTCAGGGATCCGGCGATCGCCAGCGCTCGACAGACATTGACGATCGGAACCGCTGATATCGAGGCGGCGCGGCTGCTGCGCGTGCCTTTGAATTCGCCGGTCGCCGAAGTCCGCCGTGTCTTCACGGCGAGCGATCGCACCGTGATCTATCTCGGTGAAGTCACCTATCGCGGCGATTTTGTGCGGATCGATATGGATCTAAGGCCATAGCGCGCAAGCATCACCGCGAAAACAGCTCCTGGTTCCGGCGTTCGAGCTCTTCCCCATAGGTGCGCAGCACATGGGATTCGCTTAAGGTGCCAATCGTGACGCGATGGTCGGCACGGTCGATGACCGCGAGGACGTCGGCTTCGCTCCGTTCAAAGGCCTTCAGGATCTCGCGAACCGACGTGGTCGGAAGCAAATACTCATCCTGCTGCTGGGCCAGCGACCCGAGCGGATCGTCGTCCCGATTGGTGACGGAATGCAGCGTCGCCGCCGCAACGATGCCGGCATAGCTGCCGTTCGGATCGCGCAGCACGACCTGTCGGACCTGCGCCGGCGAAAACAGCTTCTGCGCCTCGCCGATCGGCATGGTCGTCAGTGCATTCTCGAAGTCGGCGCGCATCAGGGACGCTGCGCTCATCTGACGGACCCAGCCGATGTCCTGCGGACCGCGGATCACCTCGCCGCGCAGGTGGAAGCGCCATGTCGCGAAGCTGTAGCCGAACAACTCGCGGACGATCAGCGCGCAGACCGATGATGCGACCACGGCCCCGACGGTCACGGAGAAATCGCCGGTGATCTCGAGCGCGAGACAAACCATGCTGAACGGTGCGCCGAGCACACCGGTTCCGAGTGCGGCGAGAGCCGCGATGGCGGCGGTCCCGGGCTGAAGCGCGAGCGTGGGGAAGGGGCCGGTCAGCACGACGCTGTAGAGCTGCCCGATCAGCGCGCCGAGCAGCAGCGAGGCGAAGAACAGGCCGCCGCGAAACCCGGAGCCGAGCGAGATGGCCGATGCCAGAATCTTGAGCACGATGGTCGTCGTGAGCAGGAGCCAGCTCGGATTGCTGACCAGCAGGATCTGCATTGCGCCATGGCCGGCGCCGAGCACGGTCGGCGTCAGCAGGGCGAGGCCGCCGAGCAGCAGGCCGCCGAGGATCGGACGCACGAAGCCGCTGAACAGCGTGACCCACTGAAAGCAACGTTCGGAGAATGCGACCGCGAGCATGACGAGGATGCTGACGAATGCGCAAATGATGCCGATTAGCACGGTCTGTCCGATCATCTCGACGGACACGGGCGATGGGAAGCCGGGCACCATCAGAAAGGACTGGTGCGTCAACCCCCGCGCCACCAGCCAGGCCGTGACGGCGCTGGCGATGACGGGCACGAGGGCGGCCGAGGTGTAGGCTCCCAGCACGACTTCGAAGGCATAGAAGGCGCCGGCCAGCGGAGCCGAAAACGCTGCGCTGATCGCCCCCGCCGCGCCGCAGGCCACCAACAGCCGCATGTCGTTGCGGCGGGCGGCGAGGCGCTGGCCGACATGGGAGCCAAACATCGAGCAGATCTGCGTATATCCCGCTTCCAGTCCGACCGATCCGCCGAATCCGTTGGACAGCAGAGTCTGGATCGAGATCAGCAGGCTGCCGCGGAAGGACACCCGGCCGCCATAGAGCGCGTTTGCTTCGATCGCGTCAGCGAGCTGCTGTCCCTTCACGCGCCGCGCGAAGTACAGCCCGATCAGCGCCAGGACCAGGCCGCCGACTGCCGGGATCAGCAGCGTGCGCTGCCAGGAAATCACGCCGGTGGCGCTCAGATGTGCGTCGAGGGGAATGTCGAACAGCAGCGCGTGCGAAGCCTGGCTGAGGCCCGAGATCGCGGCAACGAGGACGCCGCTCAGCAACCCGACGACAATGCCGACCAGCACGAGGCCGGTCTCGCGATTGCGCACGAAATTGCGCAAGAACTGCGGCAACAGACGGGTGCCGGGAGCAGGGGCCGGCTTCGCGGCATTTGTCGCCAGCGTCATCCTATGCCGGATCCCGCAGCTGGTCGGTGCGCACGACAGGGAAGCCGATCTTGCTCGACGAGCCGACCGACGCGCTCGGGTCTCGCTGCGAAGCGGCGGCGGTTGCCGTAGGACTCGAGGCAGGATTCACCGCGCGTCGAGCAGTTCGGTGCAGGCTCGCGATTCAAGGGGACTCCCGACGGTGCGAGGCGGTCCTCGTACCATTCCCAAACATTTTCGGCGACATTATGCAGGCCGTATCCGTTGGTTTCCTGGCTCATCCGGCAAGAAACCCGCCATCAACCGCGACGACGGTGCCGGTAGCATATTGTGATGCCGGCATGCAGAGGAACGCGACGGCTCCCGCAATGTCCTCCGGCTGACCCCAGCGCTTGAACGCGGTGCGGTCGGCGATGCGCTGATAGTGCGCGCGATCGGTGCGGCCGGCCGCATTGATCGCCGTTTCAATATAGCCGGGGGCAACCGCATTGACCCGGATGCCTTGCTCGGCCCATGCCAAGGCGAGCGCCTTGGTCAGCATCACGACACCGCCCTTGCTGGCGCAATAAGCCGGGATTCGCGGCAGCGCCAATGTCGCATTCATCGAGGCAAGATTGACGATCGCGCCCTTGCTCTCGGCGAGAAGCGGGCGGAACGCCGTGCAGGTTCGAAAAGTGCCCGTGAGATTGACGTCGAGCACCCTCATGAAGGTCTCGATCTCGTATTCCTTGTCGCGGGCGAGAATTCCCGCGCAGTTGACCAGCGCATCGACGCGCTTTTGCTGTCGGGCAAAAGAAGCGACAGCGTCGTCGTTCGTGACGTCGAGCGTCGCGAGTGCGAGTCCGGCGCGCGATTTCAGCAAAGTGCGCGCCAGATCGGTCTCGTTGGCCGCCGTTGCGGTCACCGTCGCGCCGAGGTCGCAAAACTGATTGCTGATCGCGGCGCCAATGTCGCCGGCGCCGCCGATCACCACGGCATGGAAGCCGGGCGCAAGAGAGAAATTTGAGCGCATTGCAGGGATCTCGCTTCAGGATTTGAGTGGGGGAGCCGTCGATTCACGGACCACCAGGGAGAAGTCGATCTCGCGATGCATGATGGTCTGCTCGCCGGCGAGGCTGCGCACCAGATATTCCCCGGCGCGCTGCCAGGTTTCTCCGGTCGGTACGTGGATCGTGGTCAGGCTCGGCCGTAAGTGGCGGCTCCAGTCGAGATCGTCGAAGCCGACCACCGACAGGTCACGCGGCACCGAAAATCCATCGCGCTCCGCCTCGAGCAATACGCCGTAGGCGATGACATCGTTGCCGCAGACGACGGCGGTCGGACGATCCTTCAGGTTGAGGAGATAGCGGGCCGCTTCGCGCGCGTCGTCCAGCGTGTAGGGCACCTCGACATGCCATTGCGGCGGAAGCTCCAGGCCGTTCTCGGTGAGCGCGCGGCGAAAGCCGGCGACGCGAGCGCTGGCGCGGTCGTTGTTGCGCTGGAGCGCCGAGACGATCCCGATGCGGCGGTGGCCAAGCTCGATGACGTGCGCGGCGGCGCGGTGGGCGGCCGCTTCGTTGTTGGTTCCGACGCACGGGTGGGGTCGATCAGGCTGGTAGATGCCGACATTGATGAAGGGAACCGCGTTGTCCGCAAGCAACTTGCGCAGTCCCTCGTGATGGCAGTCACCGCGCAGCACAAGTCCATCGACGCCGCGGCTGATCAAATTGCGCGCTTGCTGCAATTCGACGTCGAGATCGTAGCCGCTCGTGGTGAGGAACAGCATGTATCCGACCGAGGAGAGATACTGCTGCAGCGAGGCGATGCCGCGCGCGAACATCGTGTTGTCGATGGTCGGAACGATCGCGCCAAGCGTGCGCGAGCGCCGTGACGACAGGATGCGCGCCGGCGCATGCGGAATGTAGCCGAGCGCGTCGATGGCCTGTTCGATGCGCGCCCGCAGGGAAGGGCTCACCGCATCGGGATTGTTGAGCGCGCGCGACACCGAGGCCGTTGAGACGCCGGCACGGGCTGCGACGGCGCGGATGCCCTGTTTCACGGATTTGGCGTTGGTCAATCGCATCAATGTAACGTTACATTCGACAGGGCAAACCGCGTGGCAGCGGTAATCTCGTAAATTTGCCGCAGAATATCCGGTTTGTCCATTGCTTGACACAACCGATGTGAGGTCTAAATTGTAACCGTTTTCAAGTGGCGTTCAAAATGGCCCGCCAGCTTAAGGCGGCCAGCCGGGAGGAGAGTTCGATGAAGGTCAGGATGCTCGCGACGCACGTCGCGTTGCCCGTTCTCGCGATTGTCGCCGTCAGCGCGCAGGCTCATGCGGCCGATTTCGACTGGATGAAGTTCAAGGGTAGGACCGTCACCTTTCTCGCCAATAACAATCCGGTCGCGCAGGCGCTGCTGACCTACAGGGCCGATTTCGAGAAGCTGACCGGCATGACCCTGAAGGTCGACGGCTATCAGGAACAACAGATGCGCCAGCGTCTGGTCACCGTCATGAATGCGAACAGCGACGAGGTTGACGTGTTCATGACGCTGCCTTCGCGCGAGGGCGAGCAGTTCGCTGCGGCGGGCTGGTACGGCGATCTCACTGCGATGGCCAAGAACGAGGTGGCCAAGGAATACGACCCGGCCGGGTTGAGCCAGGCTCTGCTCAAGGCCGCGACCTTCGGCGGCAAGCTGACCAGCATGCCGATGAACATCGAAGGTCCGATCTTCTATTACCGCACCGACATCTTCAAGAAGTGCGGCATTGAGGCGCCGAAGACCATCAAGGATGTCGAGGCGGCGGCCGAGAAGATCAAGACTTGCGACAGCGCTGTCACGCCTTTTGTCTCGCGTGGCCTCAAGCCCGCGGTCGCCTACACCTTCAGCAACATGCTGCACAACATCGGAGGCAGCTACATCGCAGGCGGCAAGTCGAACCTCTGCTCGGCCAAGGGCAAGGAAGCACTCGACACCTATAGCCGGCTGCTGCGCGACTTCGGTCCGCCAGGTGTGGTCAACTACAGCTTCCAGCAGATTTCGGCGCTCTACCGCAGCGGCCGCGCCGCGATGGCGTTCGAATCCTCGAATGAGTTGCGCACGGTGATGGAGGGCGGCGCGCGCCTGAAGGACACCGGCCTGTTGCCGTTCCCGGCAGGCGAGGCCGGCCAGGTGCCGACCACGATCGGCTGGGGCATGGCGGTGTCTTCGCACAGCAAGCAGCCGGACGCGGCCTGGTACTTCGTGCAGTGGGCAACCAGCCCCGAGGTGCAGAAGAAAATGGCGCTCCAGGGCATTGCCCCGCCGCGGCCGTCGGTTGCCAAGGATCCTGAGTACCGCAAATGGATCGACGAGGAGCCGGTCCGCAAGGAATGGCAGGCTGCGCTCGACGTGCTTGCGACCAAGGGCTCCTCCGAGGTCGGCTATCCCATCATCGCCAACCCGGAATCACGCGAATTCATCGGCCAGGCCGTGCAGGACCTGATCTTGAAGCAGAAGCCGATCGACCAGGCCTGTGCTGATGCCGACAAGGCGCTCGATGCGCTGATCGCCCAGAAGTAACCGCCTGATGCTGGCAGGCTTATGCCTGCCGGCTCCTCACTCTCAAGGAAACGGACGCATGTCGGACGCGGCTGCGACACTCACGCAGGACCGGCAGAAGCTGGAAATGGCGACGCTCTCGGCGCCGGCCGTGATCTTCACGGTCGCGATGATCGCGTTTCCGGTCGTCTATACGATCTGGCTCGGCTTCCAGACATTCTCCTCGACCGGCAAGCAGTCCTTTGCGGGCCTCGCCAATTATTCAAAGCTGATCTCCGACTACGAGTTTTGGCACGGACTCTGGATCACCATAGCGCTCTATGTGCTATCGTTGGTGCTCCAGCTCGTCTTTGGCGTGTGGCTGGCTCTGGTGTTGTTTCACGCCAGGCGCCTGCCGGGAATCGTGCGCTCGCTGTTCATCTCCCCGTTCATGATGCCGCCGGTGGTGGCGGGCATGATGTGGCTGGTGATCCTCGATCCCTCGCTGGGCGCGGCCAACTACGTCCTCCAGTCGTTCGGCCTGCCGTCGTCGGACTGGCTGGCGTCGCCGACGTGGGTCATTCCGACCGTCGCTCTGATCGACAGCTGGCAGTGGACGCCATACGTCGCCTTGATCGTGCTGGGCGGCCTGCAATCGCTGCCGCCGAGCGTCTACGAGGCCGCGCAGATCGACGGGGCATCGCCGTTCAAGACTTTTCAGCGCATCACGCTGCCGCTGCTGCTGCCGACCATCGTCACCGCGGCCATCCTGCGCAGCGTCGATCTCCTGCGCTTCTTCGACATCATCTATATCACGACCCAGGGCGGCCCCGGCAACGCCTCGAACACGCTCAACATCTACGGCTTCCGGGTGGGTTTCGAGTTCTTCAACATCGGTTACGCCAGCGCCCTGATGCTGACGCTGACGGCGATCGTGTTCGGTGCCGTGCTCGCCTTCAACCGCCTGCGCGGCGCCGTGGCGTGGTGATGTCATGACGGATGCCGCCAACACCGACCGCTGGATCCGCTGGCTCAACACCGTGCAGCTCGTGCTCGCCGGCGTGCTCATCATGGCGCCGACGGTCTGGATGGTGTTGTCCTCGTTCAAGCCGTCGTTCGAGGTGACGGCCTATCCGCCGACGCTGATCTTCACGCCGACGCTCGACAATTATGTCGAGCTGACGAAGACCACGCCGTTCCTCAGCTATGCGCTCAACAGCCTCATCGTCACCGTCGGCTCGACAGCGCTCGGACTACTGTTCGGCATCCCCGCCGCCTTCGCCGTCTCCTGGACACGGATCTCGTGGCCGGCGATCCTGACGCTCGCCGCGCGCATGGCGCCCGGCACGCTGTTCCTGCTGCCGTGGTACGTCATGTTCCGGCAGGTCGGGATGATCGGCTCGTACACCGCGCTGATCCTGAGCCACGCGGTCATCACGCTGCCGATCGTGATCTGGGTGCTGCTGCCGTCCTTCGACGGCATCCCGCGCAGTGTCTTCGAGGCGGCGCAGGTCGACGGGTGCAGCGTCACGCGCATCCTTTGGCGTATCGCGCTGCCGCTGGTGGCGTCCGGCGTCGCCGTCTCGGCGATCCTCGCCTTCGTCTTCTCATGGAACTACTTCCTGTTTGCGCTGGTGCTCTCCAACGGCGACACCAAGACGCTGATCGCGGCGGCCTTCAACTTCATCGGCGAAGGCTCGACGCAATGGGGCGCCCTCATGGCCGCGGCGACGCTGATCGCGCTGCCGCCGCTGGTGCTGGCTGCCCTGGTTCAGCGCTGGCTGGTATCGGGACTGACGCTCGGTGCGGTGAAAGGCTAGGTATCTGATGAACGTATCACCCCGTCCGAATTCGATCATGCAGGCCGCGGTCTTCCACGGCGGCGACCGCATCACCATCGAGCGCGTGGCAATGCCTGACGTCGGCACAGGTGAAGTGCTCGTGCGCGTTTCGCGCACCGCGCTGTGCGGTTCGGACTTCAAGCTCTGGCACAAGGGCGCAGAGTTCACCGCCGGCCATGAGATTTTCGGCGTGGTCGAGCAGCCCGGTCACCGGCTGCATGGTCGCCGCTGTGCCGTCTATATTCCACTCCACTGCGACCATTGCGCGGCCTGCAAGCGCGGCGATACCCAGATGTGCCTGGAGGTCTCCAGCCTGATCGGCTGGAACCGGCCGGGCGGCTACGCCGAATACGTGCCGGTGCCGGAGAATTGCCTGCTGCCGGTGCCTGACGATATCGAGGACAGCCTCGCGCCGCTCTTGCTCGACACCATCGGCACGTCGGGTCACGCCGTGCGTTTCGTCAGCCGCGTGGTGCCGCCCGGTGAGGCCGGACCTGTTCTTGTCATGGGCGCCGGGCCGGTCGGCCTCGGCGTCGTGCTGGCGCTCCGTGCGCTCGGCTACAACGACATCTACGTTGCCGACCCCAATGCGACGCGGTTGAAGATCGCGCAATCCTTCGGCGCGAAGGCGCATCCCGTGGGCGACACCTCGAAGCGCTTTGCTCTCATCATGGAATGCTCCGGCGCGCATGCGGCGCGCAACCTCGGCATCGAGCTCGTCCTGCCGCGCGGCGCGCTGGTGCTGGTCGGCGAGAACGCCGCGCCCTGGACCATCGAAGAGGGCAAGGTGTTCCGCCGCAAGGACTTCTACATGATCCGGACCTTCTACTTTCCGGTCTCGGATTTCGAGCCGAACATCGAATTGCTGCGCAAGTTCAAGGACGAATACCGCGTCCTCGTCGACGGCGAGTTCGGCTTGTCGGCCCTGCCTGAGAATTTCGCCCGCTTTGCCAGGGGCGAGCTGATCAAGCCGGTACTGGCGCTGGATTAAGCGATCATGGCCTCGATCTCGATCCGCAACCTCGTCAAGCGCTACGGCAGTTTCACCGTGATCCCCGATCTCAATCTGGAGATCGCGGACCATGAATTCGTCGTCTTCGTGGGGCCGTCCGGCTGTGGCAAGTCGACCCTGCTGCGAATCATCGCGGGTCTCGAGCCGATTACGTCGGGTGACCTCTACATCGGCGACAAGCGCGTCAACGGCGTGCAGGCTGCGCAGCGCGACATCGCGATGGTGTTCCAGGACTACGCGCTCTATCCGCACATGCGCGTCTACGACAATATGTCGTTCGCATTGGAGCTGCGGGGAACGCCGAAGGCGGAGATCGATGCGCGCGTGAAGCGTGCCGCCGCGCTCCTGCACATCGAGCCCTATCTCGACCGCAAGCCGAAGGAGCTCTCCGGCGGACAGCGCCAGCGCGTCGCCATGGGCCGTGCGATTGTGCGCAATCCCAAGGCGTTCCTGTTCGACGAGCCGTTGTCCAACCTCGACGCAAAACTGCGCGGGCAGGTGCGGGCCGAGATCAAGGCGCTATCGCAGGAGCTCAAGACCACCATGGTCTTCGTGACCCATGACCAGATCGAGGCCATGACGATGGCCGACCGGATCGTGGTGCTCCAGAACGGTACGATCCAGCAATACGACACGCCCGAGACGGTCTACGAGCGGCCGGCCAACCAGTTCGTCGCCGGCTTCATCGGCTCGCCCGCCATGAACTTCTTCCCGGTCGAATGGCGTGAGGAGCGCGCGATCCTTTCGCAAGGCGCAACGGCGGTGCCGCTGGACGGTGAGGCCGCAAGCCGCCTGCAGCAGGCGGGAAATGCCGTGCTCGGCATCCGTCCTGAACATTTTGCCGTCACGATCGATGCGGCGGACGGCATCGCCATCAACGTCAAGCTGGTCGAGCCGCTCGGCTCGGATACCCTGATCCATTTCGATCTCGCCGGCGTCTCCGCGATCGCAAGGGTCGATCCAGCGTTGCGACCAAAGCCCGGCGATCGCCTCAGCTTGCGGCCGCAGCCGGGCAAGACGTATTTGTTCGATGCAGCGAACGGGCAGGTTTTGCGGTGAGCGCATCGGCGAACATAGCAGCTCTTTCAGCGCTCGCGGATGTGGCGTCGGGAGCCAGGGGCGTCCAGGTGATCTGCCTTGGGCTGTCCGCGCTCGATCAGGTCTGGCGTGTCGATCAGCTCTTTGCGGGCAACAGCGAGAAGATAAAGGCCATCGACTACGGTACCCTTGGCGGCGGAATGGCCGCCAATGCCGCGGTCGCGGTCGCGCGGCTCGGTGCCTCCGTCGCGTTCTGGGGGCGGGCAGGGGACGATGCCGCCGGGCACGAGATGCGGTCGGCTTTTGCGGCCGAAGGCGTCGACGTCGAGAATTTCTGGCTGTTCCCTGATGGCCGCTCATCGGTCTCGGGGATCATCGTCGACAGTTCGGGCGAGCGGCAGATCGTGAACTTCCGTGGTCTCTTTCCGGAAGCGGCCGATTGGCTTCCGCTTGAAGCCGTCGCTCGCGCATCCTCGGTGCTGGCCGATCCGCGCTGGGTGCAGGGTGCCGCGACGCTGTTTCGCGAGGCGCGTGCGCGCGGCATTCCGACGGTGCTCGACGGCGACATGGCTGATGCCGAGGTATTCGAGCGACTGCTGCCCCTGACCGACCACGCGATCTTCTCCGAGCCTGCGCTCGCCTCGTTCGCCGGATCTGCCAAAGACGAATCTCTCGCAGCACTGGCGCGCTTCGGCTGCAGTGTCATCGCCGTCACGCGCGGCGAGGGCGGCGTCAGTTGGTACGAGAATGGCCAGCTGCACCGGCACGCCGCCTATGCCGTCGATGTCGTCGATACCACCGGCGCCGGCGACGTCTTCCATGGCGCCTATGCCCTTGCGATCGGCGTCGGCCTCGATGTGCGCAACGCCATGGCGTTTTCTGCAGCCACGGCCGCGATGAAATGTCGCCACGCCGGTGGCCGCAACGGAATCCCCACCATCAACGACTGTCTTGCATTCATGAGGACGAAGCCATGAGAACGATTGGAAAGAACCGCGGGCTGGGACGCCTTGCTGACGCGGAAGGCCACTTTCGCATGGTCGCGCTGGATCAGCGGCCGCCGCTGTTCGATGCCATTGCGAAGGCGAAGGGAATCACGCGGGATCAGGTCGAATATTCCGACGTCACGGCGGCCAAGCGGCTCCTCGTGGAGAACCTCGCACCGCATTGCAGCTCGATGTTGTTCGACCCGAATTTTGCCGTGCCCGCCGCGATCGATCTGTTGCCGCCGCGCTGCGGCCTGATCATGACGCTGGAGGAGCATCGCGTCGAGGAGACCGCGGGCGGTCGCAAGTCGCGCGCGATCGCCAACTGGAGTGTGGAGAAAATTCGCGCCATGGGCGGCGACGCCGTCAAGGTGCTGGCCTGGTATCGGCCGGATGCGGACGCCGCGGTCAACGAGCATCAGAAGCGCTTCGTGCGCGAGATCGGCGAGGAGTGCGCCCGCCACGACGTTCCCTATGTTCTTGAACTGCTGGTCTATCCGTTCCTTGGCAGCGCCAATCACACCGCCGATTACGTGGAATCGCCCGGCAAGCTGCCGGGCCTCGTCATCGATAGCGTGCGCGAGTTTGCCAAGTCCGAATACGGCGTCGATCTCCTGAAGCTCGAGAGCCCTCTCGCGGCCAACAGTCTGCCGGCCCGTGACGGCAGCGCGGAAGCCAAGGCCGCGCAGAAGGAATTCGATGCGATCGGCGATATCTGCCGCGAGCGGAGCATTCCCTGGGTCCTGCTGTCGGGCGGCGCCGCGCCGGAAAAATTCGAGCGTGTCCTCGACTTCGCCTATGCCGCGGGCGCGGGCGGTTTCCTGGCCGGTCGCACCATCTGGCTCGATGCCGTCCTGAAGAATTTCCCGGACCTTGCGGCGGTCTCGGCGGGCCTGCGCAAGGATGGCCTCGGCGTGCTTGAGCGGCTCAACAAGCTGACGACGGCGAAGGGCACGCCGTGGAAGGCGCGCTTCCCTGTATTCACTGACATCAAGCAGGAGGGTGACTTCGCGCGCGCCTATTGAAATGGTAACGGCGCAACGTGTCTTGGTGGGTCCGGCAGGACTCGAACCTGCAACCAGACCGTTATGAGCGGCCGGAAAAGGGATGCGGTCGTGAGCTTGATGTGCTCAGTTCGCTTGCCGAGGGAATCCGTGTATCAGATGATCCGTCGAGATGCGTCCCGGTCCCCAAGCCATGATCCCGAGCGCCATCGCCGCCCAGGTGAGGTGGATCGGCCAGCCGTCGGGCACGGTGAGTTCGACAATTATGGTCATGAACAACAGCCCGAGTGCGGCAAAGCGGGTGCCAAGGCCGAGCACCAGCAGCACCGGAAAGGTGATCTCGCCGCATCCGGACAGGAATGTCATCACCGCAGGTAGCGGATAGTGATAGGGCCCGCCCGGCAGGTGCAGCATGAACTCGTCGGTGAACAGCGTCACCGCCGTGTCGCTAAGCTTGAGGAAGCCGGTCCATTTCAGGATGCCGGATTTCCAGAACGGCACCGCCAGCGCCACGCGCATCACGAATTGAACCAGCGACGGCAAGGCCACTGTCTGGATCAGGTGCTCGGCCTTGTCAGCGAGGTGGCTCAGCCGGTGGCGTTCACTGGCGCCAAAATGCCGATCGATGACCATCATGCTTCTCCGAAATTGATTGATGTGAAAGCACCCGCCTCGATCATGCCCGCGATGTTCGCCGCGATGTCGAATCCGGGCGAGGACTGAAGTGCCGACGCTGCGGCGTCGCCAAGCGGCCGTCCCGACATCAGGTTTGTCAGAAACACCGCGCCGCCCTCGGGCAGATGGCGCACGACGACGTCCATCTCGGGCCGGGTGATCAGAGCATCTTCCGGCGTTCCCGCGTCGATCTGACCCGGCATCTCTCCGCCGCGATTGGCGGCGAAGATCGTCACCGCCGCGAAAGGCGAGCGGACGATTCCTGCTGCGGGATGTGCGGTGAACACCACATCCGCCAGCCGCTCCGGCGGAACCAGAGCGAGCACATCCCGTGACAATGGCGCGGCATCGGCGGCATGATAGGCGTCGAGCCAGGCCCGCTCGATCCGCGCGACATCCGCTAGCCAGGGCATGGCACAGGCATATTCGTAGGTTTCGATGAACGCGGGAAAGTCGCGGCCATAGTCGAGCAAGAGCGGCGATGTTGGCGGCGAGGCCCGGACATGGAAACGCGCCATGGCACGGAAGAACTCGACGCCCGTGATGCGCTGGACCGCAGGGTAGACCGCGGCAAGCGCATCGATCAGGCTGACCGTGACGTTGTTGCGATAGACATTGTAGCGCCGGACCGCCGCCTTTCCGTTCGGCCCGGTGACGAGCGAGGGTGTCTCGCGCCCGGGGTCGATCAGCGCAGCCGCGAAGCGCGCCGCGTAGGACGAGAGCTCCTCCTCAAGCGGCAGCATAGCGCATCTCCCGCTGGTGGCGGTCGAGGATTGCTTGCGCCGCGGCCGCTTCGGCCTTCAGCACGGGCCAGTCCGGAATTTTGCTGTCCCATTCGACCAGCGTCGGGACGGGACCACAGCGCGAGACGACGATCTCGAACAGCTTCCACACCGCGTCCGTGACCGGTCCGTCATGGCTATCGATCAGGAGCAGGTCGCCTTCATCGTCGAGCTGCTCGGCATGACCGGCGAGATGGATTTCGCCGACGCGTGACAACGGAAAGTCGGAGAGATAGTCGAGCGCGAAGAAGCCGTGATTGTTTGCCGAGACAAACACATTGTTGATGTCGAGCAGCAGTCCGCATCCGGTGCGCTCCGCGACGCGGCGGATGAACTCGGTCTCGCTCATCGTCGATTCGGTGAATGCGAGATAGGTCGACGGATTTTCCAGCAGCAGCGGCCGCCAGATGGCGTCTTGCACTTGATCGATATGATCGCAGACCCGTGCGAGCGTCGCTTCGGTATAGGGCAGCGGCAACAGGTCGTTGAAGCAGGTGGTGTCGTGGGTCGACCAGGCGAGATGTTCCGATACCAGCGCGGGCTCGTAACGCTCGACGAGATCGCGGAAGCGCTTCAGATGCGCCTTATCGAGCGGCCGTTCGCCGCCAATCGACATGCACACACCATGCAGGGACAGCGGATGGTCGCGGCGCACGGCTTCCAGCGCGCGATGCGGCGGCCCGCCCGCGCCCATGTAATTCTCTGCATGCACCTCGAAGAAGCCACGCTGCCGTCCTGCGCCAAGGATCGCAGCAAGGTGCTCGGGCTTGAAGCTGGTGCCAGCCAGGCCATGTATGGCAAGCGCGGGAAAGCGGGGAGGCTCGGCCGCGAGCAACCGGGACGAGATCGCAGCGTTCATGTCGTCTCTCCGCTTTCCCTATGATCGTGAACGTCTGCCGTGCGGTGCGGTTAGACCGGCTTGAGCGATCCGGTCTTCCCGTTCGGAAGCTGGATGCTGGTGCAGGTGCCGCCCTGCACGAACTTCCACGCATTGCCCTGAAAGTCGACCGTCGAGGTGCCCTGGCAGGTCGTGCCGGGGCCGGCCGCGCAATCGTTCTGGCCCTTCAGCGCGACGCCGAAGCACTTCTCCTTGTGGGCCGCGGTCGCTGCATCCGCCTCGGCCTTGGTGAGGGGAGCGGCGGTGGCAAGGGTTGCAAGCGCAGTCGAAACGGCGCCGGCAAGGACAAGCGAGCTGATGACATTCTTCATAGATCTCTCCACATCGTTATTTTGCGTCGCCTCCTGAGGCGTCGGGGGCGCATCGAAAGGTTCGTTCCGTTCGCTGCCGCCGTTACGGTTTTGGCAGCTCACGAATCCGTGACTTCGCTGCAGGTGTCCCGCAAATGGCTCTTGTGCCGTCTGCGTGCCAATCAAATACGCTGGCATCGACCGGAGCCTCCAATGCCTTGTCGCTATGGAAACCGGGCGGGTCGAGCATTGGCGATGGCAACGCTCCGCCTGTCATAATTCCGAGACGTAACAATCTGCCGGACGCAAGCGTATCGCCATCAAGCCCTCCGACCGCCGGCGAAGGCCAACATGAACGCCTTTGAACGCTCAAGCGCCCTCGAACGACCGCGGTCACCGTCTTCGGCGAGGATGCTGACGATCAGCATTCGTCTTGCCGTCTCGGCGCTGGTCCTTACGGCGATCCTGCTCACCGCAGCAGCCTCGAGCCTGCTCTGGTGGCGCACGGCCGAATCGATCAGCCGGCAGCTCGCCTCGACGATCAACGAACAGATCGTTGCTGCCGTTCGCAAAGAGGTGTCTGCGATCGTCAATGAAGCGCGCGCCGCCCACACTGCCGTGCGCACGCTGTTCCTGCAGAACGTGCTCGATACCCGCGAGGCCGACAAGCGCGAGTTCGTGTTCCTATCACAATTGCAGTCGCAAGCGACGATCTCCTGGGTCGCCTTCGGGTGGCCCGACGGTTCCTTCTTCGCCGCACATAAGCTCGGTGACGGTCATCTCGAGATGATGGAGATCTCGAAGATCGACCATGTCGGCCAGCGCCGGATCGACGAATATCAGGTTATCCCCGGCGACATCGAATTTGAATCCCGCCGTTTCGAACCCACAGACTTTAGCGTCACGATGCAGGACTGGTTCAAGATCGGCATGGAGGCCAAGGGCCCGCAGTGGTTCGGGGTCGTCGACCATCCGATCGGCCCGCGCCCATCGATCGCCTTCGCGGGGCCGATCGATGTCTATCAGGAACGTCAGGGCGTCCTTGCGATCATCATTGAATACACCAGGCTCTCCCGTTTCCTCGCCCAGCTCGAGGTCGGCCGCACCGGAACGGCTTTCATCCTCGGTGCCGGCGACGAATTGATCGCGGCTCCCGACAAGAACGCCGACGAACTGCATCCCGCGCACAGCCGGATCGATCTGTTGCCGTTGGCGCGCATGGCTCTGACACTGGCCGGCGAGGACGGTCGCAAGGAAGCCTGGCGGCGGCGGCTTACCCTCGATGGCGCAGCCTATGAGGTTGGGCTGACGCCCCTACCATTTACCGGCTGGTGCCTGGCGACCGTGATCCCTGAGGCTGAGTTTCTTGGCCCGGTCGAAACCACGCTGCGACGGCTCATCATCGGTCTTGCCATCGGTGCGCTGCTCGCCGCCCTGTTCTCTGCGATGCTGGCGCGGTCGGTGATCGCCGCACCGCTCGCCCGTGTGGTCGGCGAAATCCGACATGTGGAAAGTTTTGCGCTGGAACAGGTGCGCCGCCACCCGTCGCGGCTCGCCGAGATTTCGAGCCTTTCGGGCGCGATAGCCGAGATGGCGCAGGGCTTGTCTGCTTTCCGCAAATTCATTCCTGCCGATCTGGTCCGGTCGCTCCTTCGCCAGGGCATCGAGGCGAAACCTGGCGGCTCGATCCAGGAGCTGACGGTAATGTTTATCGATGTGGCCGGCTTCACCGGGCTTTCCGAGCGCATGGGGGATCGGGTTGTGCCGCTGTTGTCGCGATATCTCGACGTCGCCTCCGAAGTCATCGTCGCCCACGGCGGCACCATCGACAAATTCATTGGCGACGCTGTGATGGCATTCTGGGGCGCGCCGACAGCGCAGGCCGAACATGCTCTGCTCTGTTGCCGTGCAGCACTCGTCTGCCGCCAAGGCATTGAGGCCGCGGGCGTCAGGGACGACCAGGGCCATCCCCTGCAAATCCGGATCGGCATCAATTCCGGCCGCATGCTGGTTGGCAATGTCGGCTCCGAATTGCGGCTGAACTATACGGTGATTGGCGATGCCGTGAACGTGGCGAGCCGCCTCGAAGGCGCCAACAAGCACTATGAGACGCAAATTCTGATCGGCGCCGAGACCAAGCGCCTCGTTCAGGGGGCCATGATCACACGCGAGATCGATCGCATAGCCGTCTACGGCAAGACAGAAGGCCTCGCCGTGCATGAACTGATCGGTTCGGCTACAGGCGACGCTTACCCGGCCTGGATCATCGATTACGAACAGGGACTACTTGAATATCGCAAGCGCGACTTCGCCGGCGCCATATGCTGCTTCGAGGCTGTCTTGCGCCAGCGTCCTCACGACAGGCCGACTGAACTGATGCTCGACCGCTGCAAGCTCCTCGAGCGGTCGGGTGTTGACGACACGTGGTCACCTGTCGTGACACTTCAATCGAAATAGCCGACACGCCGGTACCAGACAGACAACTGGATGCTGGCTATGCTCGAAAGCGGCAGCATTCGACATCGAAGAAGGACGTCGTTGCCGGCCCGCTAGTCAATCCTGAGTTCTGGCGGGAAATACCCTATCCGTTGGCCGTCGGTTCGCTCGTCCACGAGGCGATGAGATCGGCGTGGCTAGGTGACGTCCCTCTTGCCGACAAGGACCTCTTCGCTGCGGAAGCTGGATCGGACGAGTAATTTCCCCATCGCGCAATCCTGTTCCTGGCGCGCACCTTATTCCGCCGCCACCGGCATCAATTCCATCTGCTCATGCAGGATCACGCCCGACAGCGGATCAAACTCGCCAACCCACGGCGCGTGTTCAAGGGCTGCTCTGGTGTGCGAGTAACCCGCGTCCCACCGCTGCATGATGCCGCGCGGGCTGAAATCGATGTCCTTGGTGTGGGTTTCGCGATCAAGCTGCGGCGCAAGCAGACGCACGACGTGCATGCGTGTCTGACAGCCGTAACCGACCAGTTCGCGCACCTCCGGGGTGTTGCGTTCGCTGTCGGGCAGCCGTTTGGCCAATTGGTTGATGATGTGACGCAACCGATGCGCCTGCTGCTGGCGTGCGATGTGGCTCATGATGCGGCTGGAATATTGGACATCCTTGTGTCGATTCAGCACCTCCGCCATCGTGGTCGGCTCCAGGCCCGCAGGATTCCACAGATGGACAGCGAAGATCAGCGAGTTCTTGCGGGGATTGTCATCGAACACGACTTCAGTCGGCGTGTTGGACAGAATACCGCCGTCCCAATAGAGCTCGCCGTCGATGCGGACGGCGGGAAAGGCCGGCGGCAATGCGCCGGAGGCCATAATATGCCTGATGGTGAGTTCCCCGTCGCGGCTATCGAAATAGTGCATCTGGCTGGTCCGCACGTGGGCGGCCCCGACCGTCAGGCGCGGCGAACAGCTGTTGAGCAGCTTGACGTCGACGAGTTCGCACAGGGTCTGCTCCAGCGGCGAGGTCGAGTAATAGCCGGCCCGTTCGGCACCCAGCGGGTAGTTGTCACCCGCATGAGCAAGGGCATTTGGACGAAAAAAGCCGGGAATTCCGTGGGTGATGGTCGCCCAGTAGGATAGCCGGTCATTGAAGTCGGGAAAGGCCGTCCGGATGTTCCAGACCGGATTTTGCTCCATCCGCTTCCAGAACTCTTTCAGGCGTGACAGCCGGTTCTCGACCGGATTGCCGGCGATGAGGCTGGCATTGATGGCGCCGATCGATGTGCCGATGATCCAGTCCGGCTCTATGCCTGCTTCGTGCAAGGCTTGATAGACACCTGCCTGGTACGAGCCCAAGGCGCCGCCGCCTTGCAACACCAGAACGACCTGGCCGGGGAGATCCTTGGCCAGCGATTTGATATTTCGCGACGAAGTTCTGTCCTGCATGTTGTGCTCCCATTCCGGCCTGGTCTAATATTCGCAAGCGCGCCCGGCTCTGTTACGAGCGTCGTCTCAATGTGCTGTCCAACCGCCATCGACCGGCAAAGCAATTCCGGTAATCGACGCGGCTGCTTCGCTCGCCAGGAAAACCGCCAGCGCACCGATCTCCTCGACTGTCGCAAAGCGTTTGTTCGGTTGCTGGGCCAGCAGCACGTCGCGGATCACCTGATCCCGAGAGATTCCATGCGCCTTGGCTTGTCCATCGATCTGAGCTTCGACCAGCGGGGTATAGACATAGCCAGGGCATATGGCGTTGCACGTAATACCTTCCTCGGCGATTTCGAGCGCCGCTACCTTTGTCAAGCCGACAATGCCGTGTTTGGCGGCGACATAGGCCCCCTTGAACGGCGAGGCGACCAGCCCATGCGCAGATGCCACATTGATGATGCGGCCGAATCCTTGTTTGCGCATCGCCGGCAGTGCCAGCCGCGTGGTGTGGAACGCGGACGATAGATTGATCGCAAGGATCTGATCCCATTTTTCGACCGGAAACTGGTCGAGCGGTGCGACGTGCTGAATACCGGCATTGTTGATGAGAATGTCGAGCCGACCAAAGTCGGCCAGCGTCACCGCGACCATCTCGGCGATCGCATCTGGCGACGTCATATCGGCCGCTGAATAGCCGACCTTGACGCCATGATCGGCTTCTATCGCATCCTTCGTCCTGGCGATCTCGGCCGCGGCTCCGAAGCCATTCAGCATCACGTTTGCGCCAGCCGCGGCAAGCGCGCGGGCGATGCCAAGCCCGATCCCGCTGGTTGAGCCGGTCACCAGGGTTACTCTGCCATCGAGCATTCTTGCGTCCATTGCGGCATGCGATTTGATCTGGAGATTCATCTTCTCAATCTCGTTTGCGTCGTCGGCGGTATCCCGCGATCGCCAAAATCTGCATCGCAAAACCGATTCACGGAAATACCCTTTGGCTTCCAAAACCATAGGTGCGCGCTATGGCCGCCGTGGCCCTCAATCGGCTAGACTGCTGGCCGGATCAGGGGAGTTCGGCCATGGAAATGCATCAGGTTCGGTACTTCCTCGCGGTCGCGCGGACGCTCAACTTCACGCGTGCTGCCGATGAGTGCAATGTCACCCAGCCATCGCTGACGCGAGCAATCAAGCAGCTCGAGGCAGAGCTTGGCGGCGACCTGTTTCGCCGCGAGCGTCCGGCCGGATTGACCGAGCTCGGTCAGCGCATGCACCCCTTGCTGAAGCAATGCTACGAGGCCGCCGCCGGCGCGCGCTCGCTCGCCTCGTCATTCAAAAGCGGCGAAATCGGCGCCCTGAGAATCGCGCTCACCCACTCGATCGATCTGTGTCTGCTAATTCCCTTCCTCGATCAGATCAAGCGCCAGTTCAATCGGCTGGAATTCCGTTTTCTCCGCGGCAATGGCCGCGAAGTCGGAGACATGCTGAAGAAAGGCGAGGCGGAGCTTGGAATCGCGGCTGAGCTCGATCCGAATTGGGAGCGGCTCGACACCTGGCCGCTATTTACGGAGGACTTTCAGCTCGTCGTCAACGCTGACCACCGGCTTGCCGATCAGGACAGCATCGACCTCGATGATCTGCGTTCCGAACAGCTTTTGTCGCGTGGGTACTGCGAGTATGGCCCGCGTTTGAACACCGTCTTGCGAGAGCACGGCATAGACGTCGATCATTGCCACGAAATCTCGAGCGAGCGCGATCTCATTGAGCTGCTTGAGGCCGGTATCGGCATCGCCGTGGTTCCTGACACCTCGCGGATACCGCAGACGCTCAAACGTACCTCGGTCGAGGGACTCGATGCTCGACGCACGGTCAATCTCTACGGCATCGCCGGTCGCGAGCGAACTGCGGTCGCATCTGCCGTCATGCGCATGCTGCGTGGCACCGATTGGCGGCAGTTTTTGGAGAAGAGCCGAGCCGCGTGAGAGTACCAATGCACGTGGGTCGCCCGGAAGTGCCTACCTCGCGTCCTTCAGAGCTTCGAGTAGATCCTCGATCGCCATGCGGCGCCGGAAGTCGGGATCAACAAAACGCGTTTTGACGATGCCATCGCATCCGATCACAAAGGCCGCAGGAATCGGCAACACCCAACCGTCGTTGCCGTGAAAGCTCGGCATGTCGAGATAAGAGAGAAGCCGCTCAATCTCTGCACCAAGCCAGATCGCCAGGTTGAGGGACAGCGCATAGCCATTGTCGAGATCGGTCAGCACTGGAAACGGTGCTCCGGCTTCGGACTTGAATTCTGCCGCATATTCCTGTGTCTCGGGCATGACGGCGACGACGTCCGCCCCCAGAGCCTTGATGCGGTCATAGGCCTTGATCACGGCCCTGACATTGAGTCGGCAATACGGGCACCAATGGCCGCGGAAAAACATCACCGCCACCGGGCCTCGCTCGAGCAGAGAGGGCAAGGCGATTAGGCGACCGCTTTCGTCGGGTAGCACGAAAGGTGGCATCGGCTCGCCAGGACGCGGCGCGTTTTCGCCGCCGCCATTTTCGTTGACCCTGATAACGAGGCGATCGACTGCGTCGCCATAGGCCGGAAAGATTTCCCGGCCTGCTGCCGCATAGGCTTGGAGCTGCTCGTTGAGAGTGCCTTCCATCTCCCGGCAGCGCTGAAAGGCGACCTTGAGCCGCTCGGCGTCGGCTGGGGAAAGCGATGTCATCCCTTGCTCCCGTATGTTTGACCTTCAGATGGCAATTCCTGCGCGGACCGCCCACCAGAGGCGCCTTTGTCTCCGCCAGGAGCATTGCACAAAGCACGATAGCATTGGGCTATCGATATCAGAGCGGGCCCGCATTTCGTGTTGGACGCCTGAGCGGGGATGGCCGTCCCCCGAGGGGTTTTCTATGTCCCGCTATAACGTACTGTGAATTGGCAAATTCGCTACCGTTCCTTTCCTGATGTCCATCGTGGGCCATGCCGGTCATGAACTTGGAGATATGTTCGGCCTTGCAATGAAACTCGGCACCCGCGGGAGCGAGCTTCGTGACCACATCTCCGCCTGTCCGACCTTCGCGTCCGACATCAAGCACATGCGCGGCCGCGCTTGAGTCGCATAGCTCGCCGCTATCGGCTCAACAGCCAACCGGCATTTCCCGAAGCAAGGGCCTTGCGCGATGCTCCTGACACGCCGGCCAGCCTTTCGGGGCCGCGACATCAAGGAGACAACAACATGTTCAATGACATCGCAACCTCGCGCAAGATCCGGCGAGCTCTCGGCGTCGCGAGCGCCATTGCCATTTCGCTCGCGACAGCATCCGCGGCTTTCGCCGGCGAATGTCCCGCCGACAAGATGAAGGCCAATGCCCGCTCGATGGTGGACTACAAGCCGGTTGGTGTTACCGACGTGACGCTTGGCTCCATCGATCTCGGCAAGCAACCCGCGCATATCGAGGGACGCGAACTGCGCTTCCGCAAGCTGACCATCGAGCCCGGTGGCATCGTGCCCTGGCACAGCCATGACGATCGGCCGGCGCTGATCTTTGTCCAGCAGGGCGAGGTCGTCGAATACGCCAGCAACTGCGTCGACCCAATTGTGCACAAGGCAGGTGACCTGCGACCGGAGGTCTACGGCACCTCGCATTGGTGGAAGAACCTCGGCAAAGAGACCGTCATTCTCTATGTCGGCGACGTTCGCAAGGATCCGACTGACCACAACATGTAACGAGTGCTCCAGCCCCACGCCTCGTTACCGGATGTGACGACCCGGGAGCCACGTGTTGGCCCCGCACGCCCGGGCGTCACATCCCCCTTCGATCACAGGAGCTGCGGCGATGACTGATATGCCGATGGAAGTCACAGCAAAACCAATGCAAGAGCACGGTCATTCGACCGGCGTGGCGCTGCGATCTCTGGTGATCGGCCTCACCGCATTCCTGACCGTCGTCGACCTGTTCGCAACGCAAGCAATTCTGCCAACTCTGACGCGGCACTACGGCGTCACGCCTGGTGCGATGGGCTTCGCCGTCAATGCCAGCACGATCGGTATGGCAGTCGCAGGACTGGCGGTCGGATCCTTCAGCCCGCACATCGATCGCAGGACCGGCATTCTGGCAAGCCTGCTTCTGCTCGCGATTCCGACGAGCTTGCTTGCCATCGCACCGAACCTTACCGTCTTCACCATTCTTCGCATCATGCAGGGTCTCTGCATGGCGTCAGCCTTTACGTTAACCCTTGCCTATCTGGGCGAACAGTGCAGCGCAATGGATGCTGGCGGCGCCTTCGCCGCCTATATCACCGGGAACGTCGCAAGCAATCTGATCGGGCGTCTCATCTCGGCGTCCGTGTCCGACAATCTGGGCCTGGCGACGAATTTCTATTTCTTTGCCGTGCTCAATCTCGCAGGCGCGCTGCTGGTCTACTTCACAATCAAGCGCGTCCAGCCCATGCACTCCATCGGCCCGGCGCAATCGTCACTTTCGGCAATGATAGAGCATTGGCAGGAGCCGGCCCTACGCGCGGCCTTCGGCCTTGGCTTCTGCATCCTGTTCGCGTTCATCGGCACCTTTACCTACGTCAACTTCATCCTGGTCCGTGCCCCACTGTCGCTCGGTATGATGGGGGTGGGTTTTGTCTATTTCGTATTTCTCCCCTCCGTCGTCACGACGCTGCTGGCTGGCAAAGCGGTGGCACTGTTCGGCATGCGCCTGTCACTTTGGGGCGGTCTCGCAATCGCCGCTCTAGGCCTGCCACTGATGCTCTCATCGCACCTTGCGGACGTGCTCGCGGGGATGGTGCTGATCGGGGTCGGCACGTTCTTTGCGCAAGCCTGCGCCACAGGCTTCGTCGGGCAAGCAGCGCGAACAAACCGCGGGGTTGCCAGCGGCACCTACCTTGCCTGCTATTTCTTCGGCGGCCTGGTCGGCAGCGCGGTGCTTGGTCAATTGTTCGATCACTTCGGATGGCTCGCCTGTGTCGCAGGCGTGGGCGTGGTGTTGGCATTGGGGTGCATTTTGACCGCAAGCCTCAGGATCCCGGTGTCCGGTCGATAACACGAGTGGTGGGCCCGGCAGTTCGCGGCATGGCAAATTTCGGCCGACACGGAGGCTGCTCGCGCGCTCAATCGCTCTGTTGAACGTTCAGTAAAGTCGCATACTAAACATTCTGGCTGGGGCTAACCTTCTGGCTTTCCTGTTATCGGGACGGGCCGAATTGCGTCCGCTGGACCAGGCCGGCAGTCGTTGTTCGCCGAATTCGCTGCAATCCTCGGGCAATTTGTTGCATTGCGAACATCGACGCGTGCCCGTGCGAGCGTCGCGAATATTTTCGCCAGGGTCGCGAGAACCGGCTTGACGGGCCAAAAAATTTAGTACTACGTTTAGTAATACAAAAAACTAAACATCGCGCATCGAGCGCCGATGTGCAGGAGGAGCCCAAGCCATGCCGGAGCCGTCTCCGGCAGCGGTCCGTCTCGTCCTTCACTCATCGCTCCTCAAACTCGGTTTCAGGGTCTTGGCGTCGCCCCGGCAGGGCGCGCTGAGCGGGTTGGACGCTTCAACGAGAGAGGAAACGGATATGCGGACATTTAATTGGCTGAGAAGCTCAGCGGCCACCACGGTTCTCGGGGCGGCGCTGCTGGGGATATTTGGCGGGGGCGAAGCTGCGGCCCAGGGTAAGCAGCTCACGCTGTGCTGGGCGGCATGGGATCCGGCCAACGCGCTGGTCGAACTCGGCAAGGATTTCACCAAGCAATCCGGCATCGAGATGAAGTACGAGTTTGTCCCCTGGACGAGCTACGCGGATCGCTTCCTCAACGAGCTCAACTCCCACGGCAAGCTCTGCGACCTGATCATCGGCGACAGCCAGTGGATCGGCGGCGCCGCCGAGAACAAGTGGTACGTCAAGCTCAACGATTTCTTCGACAAAGAGCACATCTCGATGGACGACTTCGTCCCGGCGACCGTTGTCGGCTATTCGCAGTGGCCGAAGAATTCGGCAAATTACTGGGCGCTGCCGGCGATGGCCGACGCCGTGGGCTGGACCTATCGCAAGGACTGGTTCTCGCGGCCCGACATTCAGTCGGCTTTCAAGGCCAAGTACGGTCGTGATCTGGCGCCGCCGAAAACCTATGACGAGTTGAAGCAGATCGCGGAGTTCTTCCAGGGCCGCGAGATCGACGGCAAGAAGGTCTACGGCGCCTACATCTTTACCGAGCGCGGCTCCGAAGGCATCACGATGGGCGTGACCAACGTGCTCTACAATTACGGCTTCAGCTACGACAATCCGAAGAAGCCGTACCAGATGCAGGGCATCGTCAATTCTGCTGAGGCGGCCAGGGGGCTCGAATTCTACAAGGAGCTCTACAAGTGCTGCACCGCGCCGGGCATGACCAACGCCTACATGCAGGAAGGGCTCGATGCCTTCAAGTCGGGCCAGGTGGCGATGCAAATGAACTGGTTCGCATTCTTCCCCGGCCTGTACAAGGATCCGAATGTCGGCGGCGACAAGATCGGCTTCTTCGTCAATCCGGCCGGCCCGAACGCGCACTTCACCCAGCTCGGCGGACAGGGCATCTCGGTGGTTGCGACCTCTGACCGCAAGGACGACGCGCTCGCCTATATCAAGTGGTTCGCGCAGCCCGCCGTGCAGCAGAAATGGTGGCAGATCGGCGGCTACTCGGCGCTCAAGGCGGTGGTCGACGCGCCGGACTTCCCGAAGAGCGCGGCGTTCGCGCCGCAATTCCTGGAGTCGATGGGCATCGTCAAGGACTTCTGGGCCGAGCCGTCCTACGCCCAGCTGCTGCTTGATATGCAGAAGCGGGTGCACGACTACGTCGTCGCCGACAAGGGCACGGCGCAGCAGGCGCTCGATCTCCTGGTCAAGGACTGGACCAAGGTGTTCAAGGAACAGGGCAAGCAAGTCGCCTCGCAATAGCCCGAACGCCGCGTCCCAACTGAACTGGCTTCCCCGAGGTCAGCCTCGGGGAAGCCGAACCAGCCGATGGACAAGATGACGACGATCCTGCAACCCGAGCATGCTACGATCCCGGGCGTGAGCGAGCCAGCCAAATCCCGCGCCGTGCGCCGCGGCCATGGTCTGTCCGACCGGACCATCGCGTGGCTGTTCGTCGCGCCGACGATTGCGCTGCTGCTCGCGATCAACATCTTCCCGCTGGTCTGGATGATCCGGCTGTCCTTCACCAGCCTCAACCTCAGCATGTCCTATCTGCCGCTGCGGTTTGTCGGGCTCGACAATTTCAGCGACATACTCAACGACGAGGACGTCTGGTTCCGGCTCCAGACCACCGCGCAATTCGTGATCTGCTCGGTCGCCTTGCAGGTCGTGGTCGGCTTTGGGCTCGCGCTTCTGATCAACCGTCAGTTCCGCGGCCACAGTTTCTGGACCACGATCATCCTGCTGCCGATGATGCTGTCGCCGGCGGTTGTCGGCAATTTCTGGACGCTGCTGCTGCAGCCGCAGATCGGCCCGTTCAACTATCTGATCAGCTTGTTCACCGGTGTGCCGCCGAGCTCTTTCAGCATGACAGGGCAAGTCGCGCTCGCGCCATGGACAATCGTGCTCGTCGACACCTGGATGTGGGCGCCCTACGTGATGCTGATCTGCCTCGCCGGGCTGCGCTCGATCCCGGATTACATCTACGAGGCCGCCGAAGTCGATCGTGCCTCGGCCTGGCGGCAGTTCTGGTCGATCACGCTGCCGATGACGGTGCCGTTCCTGATGCTGGCGGTGCTGTTTCGCGCGATCGAAAACTTCAAGATGTTCGACATGGTCAACCTGCTGACCTCGGGAGGGCCGGGGTCGACCACCGAGCTCGTATCGATCACCCTGAAGCGTGCGGCATTCGAGAAGTGGCGCACCGGCTATTCGTCCGCGCTCGCCATCATCCTGTTCGTGACCGTGTTCGGGGCCGCCAACATCTACGTCAAAGCGCTCAACAAGGTGAAGCAACGATGACCGCTGCCGTAGCCAAATCGGTCCTGGCCAGATCCAGCGCACACTCGATCGTCGAGGCCTCGCCGCGCACCAAGGCATTCGCTGGTGCTCTCGTCATCCTCTATGCGTTGATCACGATCCTGCCGCTAGTCTGGATCGTTGCCACCGCCTTCAAGTCGCAAAGCGATGCGATCGCCTATCCGCCCAAGGTGATCTTCGAGCCGACGCTCGAAGGTTATGTCAACCTGTTCACGGTGCGCACCCGCCAGACACCTGATTTCATCGCCAAGTTGCCGCGCCCGGAGACCTGGTACGACAAGCTGGTCCGCAAGCATGACATGGTTATTGCCGGACCGTCCAAAGTCGTCCCGCGCTTCGTCAACTCACTGATCATCGGGTTCGGTTCGACTTTCCTCGCCGTCTTCCTCGGTACGCTCGCGGCCTACGCCTTCTCGCGCTTCCGCATTCCGTTGGCCGACGATCTCTTGTTCTTTATTCTGTCGACGCGGATGATGCCGCCGGTCGCGGTCGCGATCCCGATCTATCTGATGTACCGGCAGCTCAACCTGACCGACACCAGGCTCGGAATGATCCTGCTCTATACCGCCGTGAACGTCTCGCTCGCGGTCTGGCTGCTCAAGGGGTTCATCGACGAGATCCCACGCGAGTACGAGGAGGCGGCCCTCGTCGACGGCTACACGCGGCTGCAGGCGCTGCGCAAGGTGGTGCTGCCGCAGGCCGTCACCGGAATTGCGGCGACCGCGATCTTCTGCCTGATCTTCTCCTGGAATGAATACGCCTTCGCGGTTCTGCTGACCAGCGGCGAGGCGCAGACCATGCCGCCCTTCATCCCTTTCATCATCGGTGAGGGCGGGCAGGACTGGCCGGCGGTTGCCGCCGCGACCACGCTGTTCGTCGTCCCGATCGTCATGTTCACCGTGCTGCTGCGCAAGCATCTGTTGCGTGGCATCACCTTCGGAGCGGTGCGCAAATGAACGGTTCTGCTGTTGTTAAGGGGGCCAAGGGAACCAAGGGGGCATTGCATCGCTTCTTCAGTCGCGGGCGCTGGGAGGCCGTTGCGATGACCCTGATCGGGGGCGGCATCTTCATGCTGGTGCAGCCCTTCTCGATCGATCTCTACAGCTATTCATTCGTGACGATTCTGGCCGGCACGGTAGGCTTCGTCGTCGTCAGCCACTTTCCGGAATAGGGACATGGCTCAGATCCGCATCGAAAATCTTCGCAAGTCGTTCGATCAGTTCACCGCGGTGGAAGGGTCGACCTTCACCATCGACGACGGTACTTTCTTTGCGTTGCTCGGCCCTTCCGGCTGCGGCAAGACCACCACCTTACGCATGATTGCCGGCCTCGAGCTGCCGACCGAGGGCAAGATCCTGCTCGACGGGGAGGACGTCACGTTCCACCGCGCCGCCGCCCGCGATATCGCGTTCGTGTTCCAGCTGTTCGCGCTCTATCCGCACATGAATGTCGGGCAGAATATCGGCTTCCCGCTGAAGTGCCAGGGCATGGCGCGGCACGAGATTCGCGAGCGGGTGCAGGAGACCGCGCGGATGCTGCGGATCGAGCATCTGCTGTCGAGCAAGACATCGAAGCTCTCGGGCGGCGACCGCCAGCGTGTCGCGCTCGGGCGAGCCATGGTGCGGCGCCCGAAGGCCTTCCTGATGGACGAGCCGCTGGGCGCGCTCGACGCCGAGTTTCGTCATCTGATGTGCGGCGAGCTGCGCGATTTGCACGATCGCATCAAGGCGACCACGGTCTATGTCACTCACGACCAGCTCGAAGCAATGTCGATGGCCGACCAGATCGCGATCATGAACAAGGGGCGCGTGGAACAGATCGGCACGCCGCAGGAGGTTTATGACCGGCCCGCCAGCATGTTCGTCGCGGACTTCATCGGCTCGCCGCCGATGAACTTCCTGCGCTTCGAGGGCGGGCTGCGATTTGGTGACCGGGCGATCAATTTTCACGACACCAGGCTCGTGGTGCCCGAGATCCGCGAGGACCGCGCCAGCGCCGCGCTGGCCCTCGGGATTCGTCCAGAACATATTCGATTCACCGACGCCGGATCCGTTCGCGGCGAGGTGTTCGGCGCGGAATATCTCGGCACGACGCAGATCGTCACAATCGACACCGCCTATGGACGGGTTGCGGCGCGGCTGCCGTCGAGCGCCTCGGTGCGGATCGGAGAGACCGTCGGCCTCGAATTCAACTCCGGTCGACTCTCATTGTTCGATGCCGGCAGCGGCCTTGCAATCAGGACCGCCGGCGAGGAGGGAGGGCGCCATGGTTGACGTCAGCTTGCGCAACATCAGCAAGCGCTTCGGCGCGGTGGAGGCGGTGCGCGACCTCTCACTGACGGTGAACGACGGTGAGTTCCTCGTCCTGCTCGGGCCGAGCGGTGCCGGCAAGACCACGACGCTGCGGCTGATCACCGGGCTCGAGAGCCCCGACGCCGGTTCGGTCATGATCGGCGGGCGCGACGTGACGCATGATCCGCCGGGTGCACGGGACATCGCATTCGTGTTCCAGCAATATTCGCTGTATCCGCATCTGTCGGTCTATGACAACCTCGCGTTCCCGCTGCGCTCTCCGGCGCGGCGCGTTCCGGAGCCACAGATCCGCAAGCGCGTCGAGCAGACCGCGGAGCTCCTGCATATCGCCAGCAAGCTGAATAATCGCGCCACCCGCCTGTCGGGAGGTGAGATGCAGCGGGTCGCGATCGGCCGCGCGCTGGTGCGCGATCCCTCGATCTATCTGATGGACGAGCCGCTATCGTCGCTGGATGCAAAGCTTCGCGCCGAGCTTCGCCTCGAGCTGAAGCGGATCCAGCTCGAGCTCGGCGCGACCATCCTGTATGTGACCCACGACCAGGTCGAAGCCATGACGATGGCGTCAAGGATCGGCGTGATCAAGGACGGCCGGCTGCTTCAGCTCGGCACGCCGAGGGAGATCTACGAAAATCCATCCAGCAGCTACGTCGCGTCGCGGCTCGGGACGCCCCAGATCAATTTCGTGCTCGCACGGCTGCTGTCCGATGTGGCGATACCGCCGGAAACGGAGACGGTCGGCATCCGCACCGAGCACCTTCAGATCGCCGCGCGCAACGGCGGGCAGATGGTCGGCCGGGTGCATCGCGTCGAGCATCTCGGCGAGCAGAATCACGTTCACCTCGACTATAAGGGCGAAACGCTGGTGACGCTGGCGGATCCGCACCAACCGCTGCGGGCCGGCCAGGAGGTTGAATTGCAACTGGTGCGTCCGCTGTGTTTCGACCGGGCGGGGCAACGCATCGGCGCGATGGTCCAATAGGGGAGCGAGAGGTTCAGATAGATGTCTGTGCAACCGGAGACATTCAAGTCGCTGCTCAAGGCGGCCGCCGAGCAGGTTATCGCCAGCGCGCCGGAGCTCACGAGCCTGGACCAGGCGATCGGCGACGGCGACCACGGGACCAACATGAAGCGCGGCTTCGAAGCCGTGCTCGGCAAGCTCGATGCCATCTCGGCGCAGCCGCTCAACGAGGCATTCAAGGCGATTGGCAAGACCCTTGTTATGACGGTCGGCGGCGCCTCCGGCCCGCTTTATGGCAGTTTCTTTCTCGCCGCGGGCGAGGCGCTGTCGCAAGACAAACACCTGCCCGACGATCTCGCCGACGTGTTCGGTAGCGGAGTGGACGCGGTGAGCGCGCGCGGCCGCTCGCAGGCCGGCGAGAAGACGATGCTCGATGTGCTCGTTCCGGTGCTGGAGACACTGAAAGCGGGCGCCGGCCAGCCCGATCTGATCGAGCGGGTGCGCATCACCGCGGCTGAAGCGGTTGAGCGCACAGTGCCGATGCAAGCCACCAAGGGCCGGGCGTCGTTCCTCGGTGCGCGCAGCGTCGGTCATGTCGATCCCGGGGCACGATCGAGCTGCGTTCTGCTGCACGCTGTGTGCGCTGGCCTGGAGGCGCGGCAATGACCGATACTGTAGGGATCGTGATCGTCTCGCATTCCCGGGATATCGCCAAGGGAACCGCGGACATGGTGCGGCAGATGGTCGGCAGCGAGGTCAAGGTCGCCTTCTGCGGCGGCAATCCCGATGGTGGTCTCGGCACCAGCGTGCCGCTGATCATCGACGCCATCAACGATGCCTGGTCGTCGAAAGGCGTTGCTGTGCTTGTCGACCTCGGCGGCGCCGAGACGAACAGCGAAATGGCGGTCGAAATGCTGGAGCCGGCGCGGCGTGATCTCGTTGTCGTCTGCAACGCGCCGATCGTCGAGGGCGCCGTCATGGCGGCGACGGAAGCTGCGGGCGGCAGCTCGCTGGCCCAGGTCAGGGCCGTGGCCGAGGAACTCTCTGCCGATTGAGGCAGCGGCGAAGCGACGATGGATGATGAGCATGCTTGATAAAGCGGACGAACAGATCTTCACCGGCAATGTGCGGTTGGTGCACGCAGTTGGCATGCATGCGCGCCCCGCGGTCAAGCTGACCAAGCTCGCCAAGAAGTTCCAGGCTCAGATCTCCGTGCGGGTCGCGGGCGCGCCGGAATGGATCAATGCCAAGAGCGTGGCCAAGATCATGGCAATGCGCGCGGCACATGGCAGCACGATCGATATCAAGGCCTCTGGAAGCGATGCCGAGATCGCGGTCGCGGCGCTGGTCGATCTGATCGCGAGCGATTTTCCGGATGGAGCACCATAGCATGCAGGGCGGCGCTGCAGGGCTGGCCTACCGCGGCAGGACCGCCTCGATCGGCTTTGCCCATGGCCCGTTCGTCCGTGTCGATGCGGGCGCGGCCGGCGAGCGTGTGGCCGGCACACTGGTCGAGGAGGCGCTGGCCTTGCGCAATGCGATCGACGTCGCGAGTGGCCAGATCGCGGATCTTGCCGCCAGCGCCGGCGGCGAAGCTGCGCAGATTCTCGAATTCCAGGTTGCGCTGCTGGAGGACGAGGATTTGATCGAGACGATCTTCGCGTCGATCGGCGAGGGACGTCCAGCCGATATCGCATGGCGTTCGACGCTCGACGCGCACATCGCCGACTACAATTCCGCACCGGACGACTATCTGAAAGCGCGTTCCTCCGATCTTGCGGATTTGCGCGACCGCGTGGTCCACATTCTGCGCGGCGACCAGGGGCAGCCGCTGAAGGTCCCGAGCGGGGGCGTGGTCTGCGCTGACGATCTGCCGCCATCACGATTCCTCGAGATTGACTGGTCCGGCGGCGGCGGCCTGGCGCTGTTGCGCGGCAGCCCGACCAGCCATGTCGCGATGCTGGCGCGCGCGCGCGGCATCCCGATGGTGGTGCAGCTCGGTTCAATTCCAGACATCGGCACCATGGCGTTGCTCGACGGCGAAGGCGCGACGCTGGAACTCGATCCCAATGCCGAACAGATCCGTACTTTCGAGAAGCGGCGCGACAGCCATCTCAAGAGCAGGGCATCCGCGCGCGCAATCCTGCGGCGGCCGACAGCCTCCTGGCGCGGCGAGCGGATCAAGCTCTTCATCAATATCCAGCGCGTCGAAGATCTCGAGCATGCCGACGCGCAATATGCCGACGGCATCGGCCTGATGCGCACCGAGTTCCTGCTGACGGAGCGCGGTAGTCTGCCCGACGAAGAGACACAGTTTCAGGCTTACGATGCGGTGTTGCGTTGGGCAGACCGGCGACCGGTCACCATTCGCACGTTTGACGCGGGCGGCGACAAGCCGGTGCCGGGCTTCACGGTGGACGGCGAAGCCAATCCGTTCCTCGGGGTGCGCGGCCTGCGCCTGTGCCTCGCCCGGCCCGAGATCTTTGCGGTTCAGCTCCGCGCGCTGGCGCGGGCCGCGGTGCGCGGCAATCTCAAGGTCATGTTCCCGATGGTCACATCGGCGGACGAGCTCGAGGCGGGACGGAAGCTGTTCGCCGATGTCGTGCAGCGCTTGCAGGCGGACGGTATTGCCGCGATGCTTCCCGAGCTGGGAATCATGGTCGAAGTCCCGGCGGCGGCCCTTGCGGTATCTAGCTTCAAGGCCGCCTTCTTCTCGATCGGCTCGAACGATCTCGCGCAATATGTCCTGGCTTGCGATCGTTCCAACGGAGCTCTCGCCCCATTGGTGGACCCTCTGCATCCCGCAGTGCTCGAACTGATCGCGCGGACCGCGGAGCACGGCCGCCGCGCCGGCATCAGCGTCAGCCTGTGCGGCGACATGGCCGGTGATCCGCGCTGCCTGCCGGCCCTGCTGAATTGTGGCCTGCGCGAACTCTCCGTCAATGCATCGGCGCTGGCGCAGATCAAGCACACCATCGACCGGCTGAGCAGCGGAGGCGGCCTTGGCTGACACGGCGGCCGATGACGCGCCCGAAGCCGGCGCGGTCGCAGTCTACAAGCGCATCTTCAAGGAAGTCCTTGAGAGCCGCCCGTCCGGCATGCGGCTGCGGCTGGCCCATGCCATGGGAAAGAACCGCAGCTTCGTCAGCCAGATCAGCAATCCCGCCTATCCCGTGCCGATCCCGGTGCAGCATCTCAACACGATCTTCGATGTCTGCCACTTCCCGCCACAGGCGAAGGCTGCCTTCTTGCGCGCCTATGCGCGCGCGCATCCGCGCCGCGTCGGCCGGCTGAGCGAAGGATCGCATGAGCGGACGCTGACGCTGCATCTGCCGGATCTCGGCAGCGCCAAGCGCAATGCCGAGCTCGACACGCTGCTCCAGGAGTTCACGCGGCGCCTGATTGGCATCATGCGGGAGAAATAGGCGAAAACGCCGAACGGACCAAGCGGGGAGGACATCATGAAGAAATTCATCAATGCGGTCGACAACTTGCTCGGCGAAAGCCTCGATGGTTTCGCGGCTGCACATGCCGATCTGGTCGTGCTCGGTGCTGAGCGCAAATTCGTTCGACGTCGCGAGCTGAACGGCAGAAAGGTCGCTCTGGTCTCGGGCGGCGGCAGCGGGCACGAGCCGCTGCATGCCGGCTTCGTTGGCTACGGCATGCTGGATGCCGCCTGTCCCGGCCAGGTGTTCACTTCGCCGACGCCGGACCAGATCGTCGAGGCCGCACAGGCGGTCGCGGGCGATGCCGGCGTTCTCTTCATCGTCAAGAACTATGCCGGCGACTGCATGAACTTCGAGATGGCAGCCGAGATCGCCGAGGGTCGTATCGCCACCATCGTGACCGATGACGATGTCGCGGTCGAGAAGTCTACCTACAGTATCGGGCGGCGCGGCGTCGCCGGCACGTTGATTGTCGAGAAGATCGTCGGCGCCGCGGCCGAGAAGGGCGCTGATCTCGCCTCCTGCGTGGCGCTCGGCGAGCGCGTCAACGCACAGACGCGCTCGATGGGCGTGGCGCTGACCAGCTGCACCGTTCCGGCCGCGGGCACGCCGACCTTCGCGCTCGGCGCGGACGAGATAGAGATGGGGGTCGGCATTCACGGCGAGCCGGGCCGCCGCCGCGTCAAGCTCGCGGAGGCCGATGCGATCGCATCGGAAATGACGGCAGCGATCGCCGGCGATCTCGCGGCGCCCGCGGGCTCCGAGGCGCTGCTGCTCGTCAACGGTTTCGGCGGCACGCCGACAATCGAGCTCTATCTGATGTACAACGCGGCGCGCCGGATGCTCGAGGAGCGAGGCCTGCGCATCGCCCGTTCGCTGGTCGGCAGCTACGTCACATCGCTGGACATGGCGGGCTGCTCGCTCACCGTGAGCCTGCTCGACAGCGAGTTCACCGCGCTCTGGGATCATCCCGTGCGCACGGCCGCATTGAAATGGTGACCGCCGTGGCGGGCGGCCGCTGATTTTCAGATTGCGCCCTGACCGACGATGGGCCGGGGTCTCAGGCATGCACCGGAAGTCTGCCGGTTCACCCTCCCTGAAACTTGCCGTGTCCTTCGGGCGCGGCATCTTTTTTGCGTGGAGTAGACAGGATATCCGGCGATCGTGAGTGCCAAGCCATTGATTTATTGCTGGGCCCGGCAGGACTCGAACCTGCAACCATGAACGGGCATAGCGGTTCGGTTGTGAATTTGCCCTTGGATGCTTGCTCCACAATTCGCCTGACGCGGAGCATTTGGACTGTTCGGACGGCGTTAAGAGGCAGCAGAACCGAGTGAAGGATGAGGATTGGATACAAGCCGTCGAAGAACGCGTATGCGATGAACGCGACATTGCTCAAGATGGCCGTGATCCTGAGCTGGAGCATCGTCTTCATGCAAAACGTGGCGAAGACGAGAAGAGATGCGAGATAGCCGGCGGCTTCAACCCAGGACTTCGAGCCGCAGAGCAAAACGTCTGAGCAGCGCATTTCCGCGTCTTTCTATGAACTTGCCCGTGAAGAGCGCGACGACGCCTGCACCTGTGGCTCAACGGGCCTGGATACCGAAGCAAACGCAAAAATCAGATGCTGATCGGCTAGAAGAATCCGGCACTGAGATCCAGCCCATAACTCACCGACAGCAGCCACACCAAGAGGGCGGCTCCACAGAACAACCCGGTCTGCTTGAGGACGTTTGCCTGCAATGACGATGCGGGGAATACCCGGACAAAAGCGTTTGCAATCGCAGCAACTGCAGCGGCGCGCATGATGATCTCCAGGAGTTGGCAAATGGTGCGCCAACAGCGCCTCGATCAGGGAATGTTGATCGCCGGCAGCGGGCCAGTGGGTCGGATCAACGCTTTAGCAGGTTGCTCCTGCGCGAAGGCCGCGAGTGCAATCAAAACGGCGCATAATAGGGCGATGAAAAAGCCGAGACGCCACCGCCGCTCCGTCCGGCCGTCGTCTGGCGTGTCAAGCCGGCGCGCGCCCGTTGCTGTGCGCATCGTTAATCTCCGAATATCGTGACGGTGAGAAGGCCAGTCTTCCCAACACCCGCACTGAATATCTCGCCACTTGATGCGTCTGGGAACTACCTAGAAAGGTGGTCCGGTGTCTCCTATGCTTGCTCGAAGGTCGGTGACCTGCGCACTCGTTTCGGGGGGGACATGTATCTATCCACGGATTCCACCAATCCGCAGAATCAAGATGTCTATGCACTCTGGGATCGGCTGGCCGAGTTCTCCGTCGGCGACGGCGACGCCGCACTGACACATCTGCTAGCCGCACTGCGTACCATGTTGTCGGCACGCAATGTGCTATGGGGTGTGGTCGTGCGATTGCCTTCGCCGAAGCGGGCCGATCCCTTGCTCGGTTGGCGTCCGCGCCTCGTCCGGGTGCTGGACCCGATACCGGCGGTGGCAGCATCCGTGCAGAAGCAGTTCGATACGCTCTGGTCCCGCGACGTCGACCTGTCTCAGATCCTTTCCATGTCAGGAGATGAGCCGTTCCGCGTCCGCCTGCTGTTCGAAGCGCTGCCGCCGGAATGGTTCGAGGGCGAGCACTATCGGCGGCACTATTTGGACGTCGGCTTCGCCGACAGCATTTCCGTGCGCATTGCGCTCAATGACGACGTGAGGATTCGCCTGTTCGTATTTCGCGATGCGGAGGCCCCTCGCTTCTCGGCACAGGACGGCCAGCGTCTGGGCTTCGTGATGCGCGGGTTGAGATGGTTTCACCGTCAGCAACTGCTCAGCCACGGCCTGCTCATCGCCAATGCACCCCTGACACCTGCTGAACGCAGGGTGTTGCTCGCACTGCTCGACGGGCACACGGAAAAGCAGATCGCGCAGAAGCTTGACCAAAGTCCCAACACCACGCATTTCCACGTCAAGTCGATCTACGCCAAGTTCGGCGTGCGCAATCGCTCGGCGCTCACCGCGCTGTGGCTCGGCAAGCTGCGATAACGAACTTACAGTTGATTTGCTGGTGGGCCCGGCAGGACTCGAACCTGCAACCAGACCGTTATGAGCGGCAGGACAAGGGATGCGGCCGTTGATTTTTCAGCATTTTTTGTGATGGTTGGCCGCGTTTATCGCTCTTGGAGGGATCGTTTCTGGTGCGAAACTGGTGCGGTTGGCCGAGCTTCCGATCCCGACCGCCGAACGGCCTGGCTCGTAGGTTCGACTTCCACTCTCTCCGCCATTTGCACGATTTTGTACGCCGAACTACGATTTTCTACGATTTTCGTGCGCTTGCTGGTAGCGGTTGTCGCGAGGGTGGCGAATGAGCAACGACCGGCTCGTTCGCTTCTAAGGGGGCTGTCTTCAGTATCGGTCGCAGCCGCTATTCGCAGGTTATGACTAAACAGGCCTGCGCCGGGAGCCGTTTCGAGAGGCGCGTCAGGCGTCGGCGATCAGTGAGGCAATGTCCTCGAGCGGACGCCGGCTGAAGTCCTTCGCGAGTTCGCCTATGATCTTGCCTCTCAGGTCGCGGTGGTAGTGCTTGCGCATCTCCCCCAGGGTCCTGGGATCGGAGACAACGACCAGGTGTTCTATGGTCCCGTCCAGGCTGAGCTTGTTCAGGAACGCGGCCGTCGCTGCCGCGAAGTCGTCCTCGATGAGCCGCCTGCCGTCGGGGTTGGCAGAGCCGGTGTGATGACGCGCACCCGAGCTTGAGTGCGCGGGCGCAGGCAGAGCCGCCGTGATCTCGACCAAATGCACGCCAGGCTTCACGCCTGTATTGTGGAACAGGCGCATCGTCTCGCCGTCAGCGACTGCTACTGTCGTACCGGTAGGTAGAATCATCGAAAGCCCTCCATTCACGATCCGCACAAACCCCGGCGGCCTATGATACTTGCATGCCGGCGCTCTGCGGCGCCTCTTCGATCGGTTCCTGGCGCGAAGCTCCCCAGAGCAGGGCAGTCCCAACGACGGCCGAAAGAATCGACGCGGCAAACACGGCGATCTTGGCGGCCGAGAAGTCGGCGGCGCTTGGAAACGCCTGCCCGGCGATGAAGAGCGACATCGTGAAGCCGATGCCGGCGAGGGCACCCGCCCCGGCCAACTGCCGCCACGTGTATTCCGCCGGCTTGACAGCAATGCCTGCGCGCACGGCCGCGGCGGCCGCGAGGAACACGCCGAGCGGCTTTCCTATGGCGAGGCCGGCGATGATCGCGGCCATGAGCCAGCCATGCCCAACGAAGACACCCGGGTTGATCGCCATACCCGCATTTGCCAGTGCAAAGATAGGGAGGACAGCGTAGCTCGACCGCGCGCCGGCGTGCCGCAGCAGCCGGTCGGCGGGCGATTCAATTCTGTCATAGATTGCGTCGAGCGCGTGCAGCGCCGGAGTGGAGGGGCCGTGCCTGAGAACCTCGCCCTCGTGCCGGGCCTCGGAGGCGATGATGGTGCTGGCCTGCGTCATCAGGGCGGCCAGGTCGGCAGGCGGCCGCGTCGGAATAAAGAGCGCAAGCGCCACACCGGCCAGCGTCGCGTGGAGACCGCCCGCGTAGACGAACGCCCACAACGCGATGCCCAGCAGGATGTAAGGCGAGAGAAGGTAGACCCTCGACCGGCTCAGCAGCGCCAGCGCAACGACCACCGCCGCAGCCGCGGCCAGGTAGCCCGGATGGATATCGCCGGGGTAAAACACAGCGACGACCACGATCGCACCGATGTCGTCGACGATGGCCGCGGCGGTGAGGAAGATGCGCATCTCGACGGGGACGCGAGCGCCCATCACGGCGATCAGGGCGATCGCGAACGCGGTGTCGGTCGCCATCGGAACGCCCCACCCGTGCGACCACGGTCCCGCAGGGATGACCAGCGCATACATAAGCGCCGGCACGACCATGCCGCCGAGCGCGGCCGCGATCGGAAGCGCGGCGGAGCGGCGGCTTGCGAGGTGGCCGACCGTCATCTCGCGCTTCACTTCCAACCCCACGACGAGGAAGAACACCGTCAGCAGGCCGTCGTTGACCCAATGGAGGATGGGCATCCGAAAGGCTGCATCGCCCAAGCTCACACCGAACTCCTGGCGCCAGAGCGCTTCGAACGCCGGCCCGATCGGAGAGTTCGTCAGGACGATCGCTGCCGCGGTCGCGAGGACCAGCAAAATGCCAGCGGATGGTCCCCAGCTCGCGAAGTCCAGGGCCGCCGTGCGGACACGGTGCCCGAGTGTGCCAAGCATCGCGTCGACGAGAGAGCTCTCGTCCCAGGGCCCGTCGTAGCGCCGGCGGTTGATGTAGAAGGTCGGCGTGAACCTCACGCCGCTTGCGCGCGAGCTTGCGATGTCCGCCTCCACCCTCGCCCTCGCGTGCCGCACGGCATCGTTGTCGCTGAGTGCGAAATCGGCGTCCACGCCGAGGTCGCAGGCTACCGCGACGAGGTCGTCCTCTGTGAGCTGCATCGACCTCGTCATGAGCTTGATGTGCGCGGACCAGAACGCCTCGGGCGTCTGGGCAAGCTCAGCGAGCTCGGCAGCCCGAAAGGCAAGGCTGTTGTCCGGGAGCGGCCTGTGCCGGAAGGCGTAGCAGACGCGATCGCCGAGTTGGTCGCGCGCTTGCGCGATGCGCTCGTTGGCGGCCCTGCAGTGCGGGCACGCGTAGCTGCCGTACTCGACGAGCGTAATCTCGGCATCGGTGGGGCCGAGCACGTGGTCCGTCTGGTGGTCGACCGGACGGTCGAGGCGGCCGGGCGGAATCATGAGCTCCATCGCTGAATCGGTCTCCAGGTGTTCGCGCTGGCTACGACGTCGGCGCAGCCTTCGCTGGGTTGACGATGTGGAATGCGCCGCCGCTGGGTGACGGCGTGTAGGTGATCTCCCTGCCGGCGAGGTTGCTCGGGACTGCCGCGTCGCCGACGCGCGGGAGAAAGAGGCGCACGAGTGTGCCGGCACCCAGCCTGCTCTCTATACCGACCGCGCCGCCTCGCCCTTCGGCGAAGCGCTGGACCTGGGCGAGTCCGAGGCCCGTGCCGCTGCCAGCGGCTTTTGTCGTGAAGTAAGGGGTGAACGCCTGCGAGAGGACCTGCTCGGTCATGCCCTCCCCGTCGTCGGCGACGACGATCTCGACGAATCCGCGGGCCGCGCCGGCGGACGGTTCGACGTTCCGCGCCGCGACGGTAATCGCGCCGCCGTCCGGGATCGCATCGGCCGCGTTTCGGTAGAGGTTCAGCAGCGCGAAGTACAGCTCCTCCGGGCCAGCGTCGAAATCCCACAAATCAGAAGCGATATCGGTGCGGACTGTGATGTCGAGGCGCGACGCCTGGTCCAGCGCGCCCGCCAGCGCTGCAAGTCGGACGCCTGCGACGAACCCGCCGATCGAATCGGCGCGTGGTCGCGCAGCGTCTAGGAACTGACGGCTGAGCAAGGCTGCTTGCGTGATCGCGTGCTGCATCTTGCTGACGATGGCCTTTCGGTATGCGGCGTCGCTCTGGCACTCAAGTAGCCGCAGGCCGCTGCCGATCACAGCGAGAAGGTTGTTGATGTCGTGGACCACGAACTGCGCCACGTCCCCGTTCGCCCCCGCCCCCTGCGGCCCGCGGGAGGAGAACACGCCGCGCGTGTCGGACCGTGGGGCGGTCCGGTACAGGACCCCGGAGATCTCGCCGTCACGCCCGACGAGCGGAATCTCCACGCACCTGGACGCGATGAAGCCGCTGCGGTCATTGCGGACGCTCCGCACCCTCGCACCGAATGCGCGCGGTACGCCAAGCGCGACGCCGGCGCTGTCCGCGAGCACGACGACATCCTCCAGCGAAGGGCCCTCGACCAGGCCGGGGAAGGAAACGTGGGGTGTCTCTTTGATCTGCATGTCGGATCTCCTGGCTTGCGATCGTTCAACGGAACGCCGACTTCGGCCCGCACATGAGGGCGGGCGACTACAGCTCGAAGATTGAGTCCATGACGGTCTGAAGGAAAATCACCTCTCGCCATGGAGTCGATAGCCGACCGTTATCGGGAATGGCTGAGAGATGCTTGGCGCCGCTGCGGAAGGAGTGCGGCGCTTCCGTCTGCGAGCACTCGCCCGAGCGGAACTCTCGGTGACCGCGAAGAGATGTTCACGCGCCTACCCATCATAACGCGCGGCTATCGAGTTCATGGCGTGACGTCATTTCCCATTCGCCGCGCGCAATTCCATGTTGACGAGCGTGAGCGGCAACCTTTCGTCGCCACTCCGACACCCGAACAAGGGTCCACAATCAGGAGGCTACAAATGTCAGTGAAGCAGCCGGTTCTCACGGCGCCGCGCGGCGGCGAGACGGTGACCTCGAGCGGGGGCTCGAGCGTCGAGATGAAAGTGGAGAGCAACCAGTCCGGAGGCGAATATGGCACTGTCCTGTGGACCGTGCGGGCCGGGGAGGAGCCGCCGCTGCACACCCACACGCGCGAGGACGAACTGCTCTATGTGGTGCAGGGGAAGCTAATCGCGCGGGTCGGCGATGCCCGTGTCGAGGTGGGGCCGGGCGCCTACGCGGCTCTTCCCCGCGGTGTGCCGCATACGATCGAGGTGGTCGGCGACCAGGCCACCCTGCTGCTCAGCTTCGTGCCGGGTGGGCTGGAGCGCTTCCTGGTCCCCCGGAAAGGCGAGCAGCCCGATCCGGCCGCTTTCGGCCTGACGTTTCCCTAGGGCGGGGACCGCTGCGCGTGGCGTTCGTGACCGTGCGCCCGCGCGGGCCCGGGCGCCGGCCGCGCGCGACCGCGCCAAATGTTCCTTTCACTCGTCAACGGAGGAAGTCCGCTATGGTCACTCGTGGTTTCGCAGGCCGCCAATCCGGATCAGAACTATCGGACCGGATTCCTCCGGGACAGCACCTCGTCGACAATTTCCCGGTGCTTACCGCCGGCCCCACGCCGCGAATCGAGCCCGCGGACTGGACTTTCACACTGAAGGTCGGACCTCGTCCGGTCAAAGCGTGGAGCTGGTCGGAGTTCAACGAGCTCCCACGAACCAAGATGACGCGAGACATCCACTGCGTCACCTCGTGGTCGAAGCTCAACACCGTCTGGGAGGGCGTGGCCGTCGACGACATCCTCGCCGAGGCTGGCCTTGGCGCACCCACTCCGTTTGCACTCGCACATTGCTACGACGGATACTCCACCAACGTGCCGCTCGCCGACCTCGCAACGGGGAAGGCGATGGTTGCGCTCAAGTACGAAGGTCAGCCGCTGCCGCGCGACCACGGGGGGCCGGCGCGTCTCCTCGTGCCGCATCTCTACTTCTGGAAGTCGGCGAAGTGGGTCAACGGGCTTCAGTTCACGGAGCGCGACGAGGCCGGCTTCTGGGAGCTGCGCGGATACCACATGTACGGCGATCCGTGGAATGAGCAGCGATACACGAATGACTGAAGCGATTGCCGCAACCGCGCGATGGCAGAGCTGTGCGATTGTTGAGATCGCGGCGAGAACGCCGGCTATCAAGAGCTACTTTCTCCGCCTCTCCGAAACGTTCGACTATACGGCCGGACAGCACGTTGACGTGCGGCTGACTGCGCCCAACGGCTACACTGCCATGCGTAGCTACTCGATCGCCTCGGTCCCGAACGAGTCCAAGGTGATCGAGCTGGCGATCGAGCGCCTCCCGGACGGCGAGGTCTCCCCGTTCTTCCACGACGTCGCCCAAGTAGGCGACATGATCGAGCTTCGCGGGCCGCTTGGCGGACACTTTCTCTGGCCGGGGCCTTCCAACAAAGCAGTTCTCTTGATCGGTGCTGGCTCCGGCGTCGTGCCGCTCATGGCGATGATCCGGCATCGGAAGGCTCGCGGAGAGCCAGTGCCTGTCGCGCTGTTGCTCTCCTCCAGGACCTGGGGTGACGTGCTGTTCAGGGACGAACTCCTCGAGCTCGAGAGCTCGCTTCCCGATTTCGTGCTCGCCTTGGCTCTGACACGCGAGCCGGCGCTGCGCCGCACCGACTTCAGCAGGCGGATCGACGGCAGGATGGTCGCTGATGTCGCGGGGCGGCTGCCTGTGTCCCCCGGCTGCGCCTTCGTGTGCGGGTCGAACGCCTTCGTCGACATCGCGGCGGACGCTGCGCTCGCCTTGGGACTGGAAGCCGGGGCGATCAAGACCGAACGCTACGGCGCTTGAGAGATGATCCCTCTCACTTCGCGCGAGGGTAATTTCGCAAGCGCCAGATTATTCGTGCGGCCTGCGGCGATCACGGCGGCGATGAATGCAAGGATACGCAGCACTCCAGAAGCGGGATACGACCATGTTTTCAGTGATTTTCGAAGCTCTCCTCAATAAAGAGAACTGGGATGATTACTTCGACAACGCCAAGATGCTGCGCCCCGAGCTGGAGCAGGTCGAGGGCTTCGTCGACAATATCCGCTACAAGAGCCTGATCCGCGAGGGTTGGATCCTTTCGGTTTCGAACTGGCGGGATGAGAAGTCGCTCGTCCGCTGGCGCACCCGCATGCGCCATCACGAGGCCCAGCAGAAGGGCCGCGACGAAATCCTCGCAGATTATCACCTCCGCGTAGGCCAGATCACTGCCGACAACCAGGTGCCCGCGGGGTACGCACTCACGGAGCAGCGGCTCGACGAGACCGAAGTAGGGGAGGGAACGACGGTCACGCTGATCAACGCGACGCGCCCCGCGGAGTGGAAGCAGACCAACAACCCCTACGATTGCGCCGAGTGGCTCGGCCTGAATCCGTGGGCTGCCGACAGCACGTCCTGGGACATCTTCGACGCCATGCTGGCGCCTGGCGACCTGATTTTGCTCATATCTTGGAAGGACGCTGCTGCGGCGCAGGCCTACGAGGATGCTTCCGCGCCGAATGACAAGGCGAGGATCCGGAGAGTACGGATCGTCCGCGACTACGGGAAATACGACCGTCGCGAGGCGCCTCAGTACTACGCAGATGCCGGGGGCGGCGAGACCATCCACGGCTGACACCGCGCCTTCGGGAAGAGCCAGCCAAATCGTGGTCCCTTCCAGCGGATGGCGCCAACCCGCCTAAAGTAGGTTCTTCGGATCATGGCTCGCCCAGACGTATTGGCGGTTGACGAATTGTCGTTGGGGCTTGCTCCGCTTGTTGTCGAACGATTGATCTCAGCGCTGACGATCATGCCTTGCGATCGCGTACACGCGGCGCGGCGGCCCGTGCGGTTCTCGCCCACCTCGCAGCGCACTGGCCCGGCTCTCAGAAGTTCCTGAAAACGTGTCCGTGCGTCCAAATCAATAGGCCGAGCCGTTCCAACCCGTGCACGCAAGTTACATCTACGTCCCATGATTGCGACGTGCCCGACACGTCGTCGAGTGAAGGCTCGTCAGTATCGACAGCCGCACCTTGACGGAGAACAGAACAACCCATGGAGCTTCATCAGGTTCGCTACTTCCTCGCCGTCGCGTCCACGCTCAACTTCACCCGCGCCGCCGAACATTGCAATGTCACGCAGCCCGCCCTGACCAAGGGGGTGCAGAAGCTCGAGCAGGAGCTCGGCGGCCAGTTGATCTACCGCGAACGCCAGCTGACTCAACTCACCGACCTTGGAAAGGAAGTCCTTCCGATGCTGGAGCGCACCCTGGCCTCGGCAGAGGCGGTGCGTCGCCGGGCCCAGGAGTTCCAACGCAAGGACGTCGCGCCACTGAAAATCGGCCTCGCCCCATCCATCTCGGCGTCGCTCGTCCTCGATCCGATCGCGGAGATCGCAAAGTTCGTCCCTGGACTTCACGTCGAACTGCGCGAGGGCGCGGCGGAGAAGCTCGTCGACCTCTTGCTTGAGGGCGAGATCAACGCCGCAATGGTCGGGGACGTGGGGGACATGCCCGACCGCATCGACGACTGGTTGCTGTTTGAGGAGCGCTATGTCGCGGTTCTCGCGCCGACACACCACCTCGCCAACCGTCCTTCCATCGGCATCGACGACCTCCGTGAGACCGTCTTGCTGGAGCGCGCTGGATGCGACGTCGCCCCGAAGATCCAGCGGTCGTACTTCCCCGAGGAACCGCCTAACCTCGGCCACTGCAGCGGTCACGACTCACACCTGCAGCACATGGCCGCCGCCGGCTTCGGCGTGATATTGGCGCCCGAGCACATGCCGCGCCTTCCGACGCTCAAGACCATTCCGCTCGAAGGCGACCCGGTTTCGCGCGAGGTGCGGCTACTGGCTGTGCAGGGGCGCCGCTACTCACCGGCGCTGGACGCTTTCGTCAAGGTCGCGCGGCTTCGCGACTGGTCGTTCGAAGTCCCCGACCGGCGTGTACCGCGCGCCGCGGTGCCGGAGATGGCGAAGGCGCCCGCATGACCACGACACGCACGCCGGCGGCCGACCGCTTCCAGCCAATCGATCCTCAGCCTGATGACGCCTCACCGATGCCAAACCAGACCGACAAGACACTCGCCCGGATTCGCACCGAGCTGTTCACGACGTTCAGCGCCGCGGACTGGGAGTCATACAACCACCTCGTGGGCTGGCTGCGGGATACAGACGTGGCATCGCACGCGTTGAAGGTCGGAGACGAAGCGCCGGACTTCCTCCTGCCGGACGCTGACGGCCGTCTCCATTCCTCCGAACAGCTGCGCCGCAACGGACCCCTCGTCCTGAGTTTCTTCCGAGGCGGCTGGTGCCCGTTCTGCACCGCTGAGCTCTGCGCCCTCCAGGCCGCGAAGGATGAGTTCGAGAGCGTCGGCGCGACCCTCGCAGTCGTGACACCCGAGACGAGGGACTTCCCGCGGCAGCTCATGCGAGACCTGGGCTTGAACCTGAAGGTTCTCTCCGACGTCGACTACGGCGTTGCCATGTCGTATGGCGTGCTGTTCCGGGTGCCCGATGAGACCAAAGCGCACTATTCCAGGCTAGGCTTTGACTTCGGCGCCCGGCACGGGTCACCGGTGTGGATGTTGCCCATTCCCGCGACCTACGTGATCGACGCAGAAGGCCGGATCCGCAGCGCGTCCGTCGAGCCCGACTTCACGATACGGGAGGAGCCCGCGCAGATCTTGGCCTCGCTGCGCCGGGCCGCTTCCACGTCCTACTGAGGAAGGCAGGAGGTGGAGAGCGACATCCGGGATAATCCGGCAATAAGCCGGGTTGAAATGCCCCGAGGCGACAGCGCGCTCCTCGATGGCTGGCCGCAGACCGACGGGACGCACGCGCACACAACGCTTCTAGACGATACCCCATGCCTATCGAATGCATGTCCAAAGGGAATTTCTAATTTCGTCGGCTGCGTCCGATCCTGAGGTCCACTGGGCCGGCCGAGCACACGCGGTCGCCTCGACAAGGATCAAAACGATTGCGCCGAGCCGCCGTGCCGTGCGCGGGCAGCAAAGGAGACCCCCCATGAAATTATCGAGCACTGTCGGCCTGGCTGTCGCCGTCTCGCTGGTCGCCGCCACCGTGGCCGCACTCGCGCAGATCAGCGGAGCGGCTCCAGCCGGTCCGACCGCGAACGTGGTGGACGCCGCCGGGCACCTGCGCGTGCCGGCAGACTACCGAACCCTCTACCAGGCACTCGGCAACTGGGCGATCGCCGCCGACAGCGGCCAGGGCTCGAAAGAAATCCACGCCGTCTACGCATCCCCGGGGGCGATCGACGCCTACCGGAAGACGGGACACTTCCCGGACGGCGCCGTTCTGGTGAAGGAGGTCTTCGAAACCTCGACGAACGAGATGACCACCGGCACAGTAAGCCACGCCGACAAGCTCAAGGGCTGGTTCGTCATGGTGAAAGACAGCAAGGGAACGCATCCCGGCAACCCGCTGTGGGGCGACGGGTGGGGATGGTCGTGGTTCGACGTGGACAAGCCGCTCAAGACCACCTCGACGGACTACCATTCCGATTGCCAGGGTTGCCACGTGCCGGCCCAGGCCACGGACTGGATTTATGTGAATGGATACCCCGTCCTGCGTCACTAGGCGACCGTATGCGTGGGCGCTCTCCTTTTGCCGCAGTTTCGCGGAGGTAATGTCGAATCCCGCAAGCTCGTGCGGCAAGCTGGAAGATTGAAGAGCCCGTTGTGACCATTCGTTTCGGCTATCGGCCTTGCAGGTCCGATCGTCGTTCAGAGTACAAACGAGCGCATGGAGTTCGACGTGTCCTTTTCGGTCTATGACATCACGGTTCCTCTCATTGTGCACGGACTGAACGTGATGGACGACTATCTCGATCACGCTCAAGCCCTCGAGCGGATCAGGGGGATTGAGCCTGGGAGGATCCTTAGCGAGCGGCTCGCGCCCGACATGCTGACTTTCGGAGAACAGTTTTCCGTGAGCTGCAACAAGGTCTACGCACACATGGCGAAGCTGATGCAGCGCGACGCGCCAGCACCGCACAATACCCCGATGATGTACCCTGCATTGAAGGGGCGGCTCCTCGAGACGCGCGACTTCTTGCAAAACGTGCGGCCGGACGAGATTGCCGGCGCGCAGTCCCACACATACGAGCTGACACCGCCAATCGTGCGCGGGTGGTTCGGCGGCGGCGATTACATTCGGCACCTGGTGCTGCCCGACTTCTTCTTTCACATATCGATTGCGCACGCGATCCTTCGGCACCTCGGAGCGAAGATCGGGAAGCGCGATTACCTCGGCAACCTCAGTCAGCAGAGCGGCGGTGACTACTCGTGAGCGGCGGACGCGCTGCTGCAGTCTAAGCCGCTCCCGAGCCGTCCGCCTTCGCCGCGGCCGGCGTCAAGGTCATCGAGGCTGTAAGGGCGCCAGCGATCGAGGTCGCGGCGGCTATGGCGAGGCCGAGTTCGTAGCCGGACGCGAAGGACGCGACGCCGGCGGCCAGTGCCACCCCGGCAAGCTGTGCGATCCGGCTCGCCGCATTGTTGATGCCGGAGGCGAGTCCTTCGTCGGCCTGATCCACACTCGACATGACCGACGCAGTGAGCGGCGCCACAAGCACAGCGAAGGACAGGCCCAGAAGGGTCATGGGTCCGATCACGCCGAGCATCAGGGATTCTTCCCGGCCGAGCGCCATCAAGACATACGCGAGCGCCGCACCCGCCGGTCCCGCGATGAGCATGGTCCGCGCGCCAATCTTGTCCGCCAACCCGCCGAAGAGATTCGACAAGAGCCCCACGCCGAGCGTGAAGGGCAGGAATGACAGCCCGGCATCGGTCGGCGACAGGGCGCGGCGATCGAGGAGGTCAAAGGGTAGCAGAAAGGACATGATCGAGACCCCCGCATAGACCATCAGGGTGGCCACGTTCAGCCCGAGGAAGGCGCGGTTCTCCACCAGGCGGGGTGGCGTCATCGGGTGTTCGCTTCTGAGTTCCCACAACGCGTAGACGGCGAGCCCGACAACACCAAGCCCGGCGGCGATCGCGAGCACCATGTCCGGCTGGGCTGGTGTGCCCGCACCGGCCTGAGCTTCACGGGGGCCGACCTGGCTGAGCGCCCAGGTGAGAGCCCCGATCGCCGAAGCGAGGATCGCGGCGCCAACCACGTCGAACCTGAGCTGGATGCGGCTATCTTTCGGGGCGAAGACCAGCAGGACTCCCACTGTTACCAGCGCGAGCGGCGGGTTGATCCAGAACACCGATGGCCAGCCAAAGGTCTCGGTCAGCCAGCCGCCGAGGACGGGACCTCCGGCGGTGGTGAGAGCCGATGCCGCGGCCCATACGCCGATCGCCCGGTTCCGTTCAGCGCGCGGATAGGTGGCACCGATCAGGGCGAGGCTGGCCGGGGTGACAATCGCCGCGGCCGCTCCCTGTGCGACGCGCGCAGCGATCAGCCAGGCGGGCGAAGGCGCCAGCGCGCAAGCCGCGGACGTCAGACCGAACAGGACGCAACCGATCGCCAGCATGCGCGCTTTGCCGTAAACATCCGCGAGCGCGCCGCCGATCAATGTCAGCGAGGCGAGCGCCAGCATATACCCGTTGAGAACCCATTGAACGGAGGCGAGGTCCGCTCCGAAATCAGCGCGCAATCTCGGTAAGGCAACGGGCAGCGCTGTCCCATCGATGAAAGCCATCGAGGACGCGAGCACGCAGGCCGTGAGCACCATGCGCCGGCACCGAGGCGACGCTTCCCGCCCGAGCTCTCGCGGGCAGGGTTCTGCATCGATAACGCCGCGGCCGCACGGCTCTAGAAGCAGCCGCGCCTCGTGGCGACAAGCTCGCCGTCTCTGATTTGCAGGAGTGGTCATCTGCAGTCTCGCTTCAGGTTTGAAGGTGCTTCTGAAAGCGGTCCCACACTGTGGCGGTCGAATCCCGGCGAGGGAAATCACGTCTTGCCATAGAATCGATAGGCGATCGTTATCGGCTCGCTGCGCGGCTTGATGCAGTAGCGGCCTGCGCAACTTGGAGCGTCGCAGCAATATTCCCCGCCGCTATGGAAACTATATATGCCGGCTATTGGAAAATTTAGCCCCGCGCTGCGATCAATGAAAGACGATGTCTGGACCCAGTTCTATCCACTGCTGGACAAGTGAATAGTCAAGAACGCTACCGGTTCACCAACACAGGGAGCAGTGCCATGAGGATCGTCGCTGTCTTGGGCATTGCCTTGGCACGATTGTTTGTGATTGGCCCATCACTGCCGACAATGTCGACGACGGAGCGCTTACAGTATCGATCCCCGGGATTCCTGCTCCCACCCATCCGTAGGATTGCACCATGATGGCAACAACCGAAACGCTTCGCAGCGTCCTGCGCACTTCGCGTAGCCAACCCATCCTCAAGCTGGAATCCGCGGACCAACGAGCTCCTCTTGCCCTCGATCTTCTTTCGCTGGGAAGCCGCGCGGCACTGGGGGCCTCGTTCCTGTTGTCGGTCAGCGACCGGCTCGGGTTCTACGGCAATCCAGGCGAGCGCGGAGTTTCCTGGGGGACATTCGAGCGATTTTTGGACTACGCGGCCAAGGTAAATGCGTTCGCACCAGCATGGATGGTGCTCTTTCTCGGCACGGCCGCGACGGTGTTGGAGTTCCTGTTTGGCGTTACGCTGGTACTCGGACTAGCGCTGCGGTGGGCGGCTTTCGGTAGCGCGGGTCTGCTCTTCCTGTTCGGTTCAGCCATGGCGATCTCGTTTGGGATCAAGTCGCCATTCGACTACTCGGTATTCGCTGCGATGTGCTGCGCCCTGTTTCTGGGTCTCGCCGGCTCGAATCGATGGACCGTCGACTCCTTACTATGATGCTCCACTGGCAAAGCGCTCTTCCATCTTCGCTTTTGGAAGCGACCCATAACCACTGGCGTGATGTCGAGCGGGCTTTATCGCTGGAATATCCAGCAAAGAGACAAGTAACTGAGGAGGCAATTCACATGAAGGCGATTGTGGTAACGGACCAGGCCGCGGGAACGGCCGGGATGAAGCTGGTGGAGCGGCCCGAGCCGCAGGCAGCGATTAACGACGTCGTCGTTCAGGTTCATGCGTCGGGATTCACCGGGGATGAGCTGACGTGGCCCCCGACCTGGACCGATCGCCTCGGCCGTGACCGGACGCCTTCGATCCCCGGCCACGAGCTGGCCGGGGTGGTCACCGCCCTTGGCTATGGCACGACGGGGCTGTCGGTAGGGCAGCGGGTGTTCGGCCTCACGGACTGGACTCGCGACGGCACGCTGGCGGAGTATGTAGCCGTCGAGGCACGCAACCTCGCGCCGCTGCCGGGAGATGTTGACTTCACGGTGGGCGCCGCCCTCGTGATGCCGGGCCTGACCGCGTGGCAGGGATTGTTCGAGCACGGCCGCCTTCTCGCGGGGCAGAGCGTCCTCGTGCACGGTGCTGCCGGCGTAGTCGGTTCGATGGCAACCCAACTCGCTCGTGAGGCCGGGGCGTACGTCATCGGCACCGGGCATGCTGCCGGCCGTCAGACGGCGCTCGACTTCGGCGCACTGGAGTTTGTGGATCTCGACAACGACACTCTGGAAGATATCAGCGGAGTCGATCTGGTGTTCGATATCTTCGGTGGCGACATCGCGAAGCGGTCCGCGCGCGTGATTCGAGCCGGAGGAACGCTGGTGACCATCGCCGGCCCGACCGAAGCACGGCCGGCTGATGGCCTGGCGATCGACTTCGTTGTCGAGTCCGATCGCGCCCAACTGAGTGAGATCATCCAGCGGGTGCGGGACGGACGACTGCGGACGAACATCGGCGACATCGCGACCCTCGACGATGCCGTCGCCGCCTTCAATCGGACCGAGCGACGCAAGGGGAAGACAATCATTCGCGTTCGTCCCTGAGGACTTGGGGGCGGAGAACGGTTCTGCGCTTCTCGCCAGCTCGGCATGCGTCCAGGCGGAAGACCGGCCATGTCCCTCCAACTCGGCCGGCTCATCTAAGTGCAAGAAAGTGACACTCGATCATCAAATCTTCACGCGCTGGCCGGCGCAGTACCCATGAGGAATTAGGTCGTGAGCAGTGCGTCCCTGATCCTGACCGACGGTGGCCTTGCGCTCTCCGAGCCTAAGGCCGTCGGCGCGCAGGGCAGCACAAAGGTGCTCGCCGCGTCGAGCCTGGGCAGCTGCCTCGTGTTCGTCAGCAGCGCCGTCATCACCGTCGCGCTCGCTGCGATTGGCCGAGACATGCGCCTGTCGCCGCTCGAACTGCAGTGGGTGATGAACGCCGAGCTCCTGCCGCTCGCGGCCCTGACCTTGGTCGCCGGCGCCCTGGGCGACCGATTCGGACAGAAGCGGATCTTCCTCGCGGGGATCGTTCTCTTTGGCCTGGGCGCGGCCGCGATTGGTTTCACGCCGAGTTTCGCGCTGCTCATCGTCGGCCGCTTCCTGCAAGGCTTGGGCGAAGCTTTGATCCTGCCCAACGGCCTTTCCGTGCTCGGGCAGGCCTTTCCCGCCGACAAGAAAGCCCGTGCGGTCGGCATCTGGTCCGCCGCCGCGGCTGTCGCCAGCGGCGTCGCGCCGGCGATCGCCGGCGCGATCCTCGATCACGGGTCCTGGCGGACGACCTTTCTGATGCTCCTGCCCGTAGTCGCCGGCGCGCTGGCCGTCGGCGCCGTGTGGATACCCAAGGACTCCCCGACGAGCCAAGCCCGGATCGACGTTGGTGGGGCAGTCCTTTCGACAATCGGGCTCGGCGGGCTGGGCGCGGGGCTGACCAGCCTGACCAACGGTTCCGGTCTGAACCTATGCGTGCTCGTCACCCTGATCGTCGGTCTGGGCGGCTTAGCTGGCCTCATCGTGACCGAATGGCGATTAGGCGACAACGCCATGCTGCCCCCGTCGCTCTTCGCCTCGCGGTCGGTCGTCGGCGCGAACCTGTTCACCGCGCTCCTCTATGGGCCGTTCACGGTCATGCTGACGTTGATGCCGTTCGTGATGATCCGTGGTGCGCACCTGCCGACGCTGGTGGCGGGCCTGGCGTTCATTCCTCTGCAAGTGCTGATTACGGTCGTCTCGCCGCTCGCCGGCGCGCTCTGCCGCCAGTTCGGCCGGCGCTTGCCTTTGTTCGCCGGCAGCGCCGTCGTCGCCTTGGCATGCACCATGGCGCTCCGTATCGGACCGAACGCGACCTATTGGGTGGACATCTTCCCCAGCATCCTGTTGCTGTCGCTGGGCATGAGCCTTGCGATCGCGCCGTTGACGACCCTCGTCCTCACCTCCGTCGAGCCCGATCGCGCCGGAACCGCGTCTGGCGTCAACAGCGCGGTCTCGCGCGCCGGGTCACTCGTTGCCATCGCCCTACTCGGCGGCGTCCTGCAGCAGGGCGGTCCTCAGCTGTTCTCGGGATTCCACATGGCGATGGCTGTTGCCGCAGTCGCCTGCGTTCTCGCAACGCTCGCGGTGTTCGTTATCGAGCCCGGGCCCCACGTCGACTTCATCCCGCGAAACGGACCCGTTCGGTGTTCGTAATCACCGGGCCGGTATGGCCGAGAGGAAGCAATGAAGAACGAAGACCAACCTACAGGCAGAAGGAGAAAGTCCATGAAGATCCGAACCATTATCGCCACCACCTGCACCGCCTACGTCTTCTTGATAGCCGGCGCCCTTGATAGCGAAGCGCAATCCGTCACGAAGAACTTCGAGGCGGCTATTCCCAATATCCCCGGTAAGTCACTGATCGCTCTCGAAGTAAATTACGCGCCGGGCGCGGCGTCTCCGTCCCACACCCACGCGAAGTCGGCTTTCATCTACGCCTACGTGATATCGGGCGCGATCGAGTCGAAGGTGAACGACGGCGAGACGCGCATCTATCGCGCAGGCGAGCGCTGGTCGGAACCGCCGGGCGCGACCCATTCGATCAGCCGCAACGCGAGCAAGACAGAGCCGGCAAAGCTGCTCGCCGTCTTCGTCCTCGACGCCAATGACAACCCGCTGACAACGCCCATCAAATAACATACTGGCTGCGCCAGCCAAGAATCCACGCTGATGATATCGGCCGCCGGTTTACCGCGGCCGTTATTCGTTGTGTCACCGAAAGCGGAAAATATGCTTCACGAAAATAGCAGCATCGCCCCTGTTGAACATGCATTTGCCAGAGACGTCATCTGCGGATTATCCGCTGATGTGAAGACACTGCCGAGCCGTTGGTTATACGACGAGCGTGGATCGGCACTTTTTGAGGAGATAACGAGGCTGGATGAGTATTACCTGACCCGAGCCGAAACATCGATCCTGCGAGAGCGGCAGAGTGGCATCGCCGATTTTGTAGAGTCTGATGCGATTCTCATCGAGTAGTGATGACGACGGTCGGTCGATTACCTAACATCCACACCTTTCCAGAATGCGATGTAGCCTTTGATGGCCGCTGCTGCATCGGAGGGCTTGGCGTAATACCATGCTGCGTCTTCATTGATTTTGCCATCGACGATTAGCGAATAGTAATTTGCAAGGCCCTTCCATGGACACCGGCTGGTCGTCGTGCTCGGCTTAAGATACTGCGTATTGACGGACCCGGGCGGGAAGTAGTGGTTGCCTTCGACGACAACGGTCTTCTCCGATTCCGCTATCACTGTTCCGTTCCATGTCGCGACTGCCATTTCCCGTTCCTTTCCATGCTACGAGTTCGAGCTGACACAACCCGAGCTCGAACCGTTCGACTCGATAGGTCGTCTGGTGGGGGTTGAAGATGATCTCGATCGCCGCAATGAAGGGGAGGGACGAGGAGTTCATGCGGTATCCTGACCTTGTCGGCACACACCAAAAGCCCAGACGCGCTCCCAAGAATCGTTCCTGGGTGCATCCGGACTCTGGCGTTACCTCGCCTCAAATAGAACCTCCAAGCACCCTGTGGTCGATGCGACCGGGGAGAGTTCAGATCGAGCCAGCCGGCGCAACGGCGGGAAAGTCCTTCTTGGGATCGAACACGTTATTGAAAAAGTTCGTCAAGGAGTACATGGCCACCAGCGCGACGATCTCGATGACGTTCGCATCCGTGTAGCCGGCATCGCGAACGGCTTTCAGATCGCCGTCACTGACCTTGCCGCGGGTCTCGATGACTTTGCGCGCAAACTGGATGGCGGCGTCCCGCTTCGGGTCGCTGGCATGGCCCTTCCGAGCGAGAATGATTTCATTTGCCGGCAGCTTGGCCATATGATCGGCCGTAAAGCTGTGAACCGTCAGGCAGTAGTCGCAGCCATTCACTTCGGAGACAGCGAGGCCGATGCTGTCACGCGTCTTCACGTCGAGCGCCTTGCTCAAGGAGCCGAGCAGGGCGGCCCATGCGTTGAACGCGATCGGGCTTATCGCGAAAGTCGCCATCATATTTGGGGTGAACCCGATGTTCTTGGCGAACATATCGAGGGTCGGTTTCGAATCAGCCGGCACCTGTTCCGGCTTTAGAGCTGCAATCCTTGGCATCATGTTCTCTGTAGGTTGCTGGTTTTCACTAATCATCAAACGAGATTCAACACATCAGCCACCGGCCGGCGCGGCTTCTGCGGCCAGTTTCCCGGACGCACGGCCCCTACGGACAACAGCATGACCGGTACTTCGTCCTTGGTCAGTCCGAACTCGCGGTGCACCGCTTCGGCATCGAAACCGATCATCGGTGTAGAACCCAGGCCCCACGAGGTGGCTACAGTGATCATTGCCGCTGCGCCAAAAGTGGCGGTACGCACGGCCTCGTCGCGCTGGCGCTGCGGGTACTCCATGTAAAGATCACGTGCGGGGATTTCCCATTCCGGCACCATCTTTGCCGGCATGATGCCAGCTTCCACCAGCGGTGCCAGACGCTCTGGTACCACGCTGGAATCGGCCATCTGGCCGCAGACGATGAATGTAACGGCCGCTTCGGTGATCGCGGGCTGACTCCAAGCGATCGGGCTCAACCGAGCTTTGGCTTCCGGCGTGCGTACGGCGATGAAGCGCCAGTTCTGCAAGTGGAAGGATGTCGGCGCAGTGGTGCCGATTCGCACCAGCTCGCGGATCTGTTCGTCGCTCAAGGTGGCGGTCGGGTCGTAGTACTTGGTGGAGCTGCGGCTCAGGATACATTCGATGACGGCGTTGGTCTTGGTAATTCCGGTAGTCATGGTGATTCCTATGGGGTGAACTGATGGGTTGAGGTACGAGAGTGCTTTCGCTCTCTTTGCTGGAAATGTCGCAGGGATGGAGCCCGTCCGGCATCTCATGCCAGGGGCCATTGGTAATTTCCGAGGTTGTCCCCGGCGCGTCTGATAGGAGGCAGCCAGCCGCGTGCATCGAAGACACGTGCCGTTCACGGACGAACGCGGATAATCGTTTTCCCGTTGATCCGCTTGGTCGGATTGAAAGAAGCGACGGCATCGTCGAGGGCCGCGATGCTGCCGATGTTCGTCCGCAGCCGTCCGTCGCGCACCCGCCGGACGATCTCAGTCAGTTGGCCACGATCGGACTCGACAACGAAGTCGATCGCCAGGCCGTAGCCGGGCCGCGCCTCAGTCGGCCCGACGATGGACACCAGTGTTCCTCCGGCTCGAATCAGGCGCGCGGAACGCTTCCCGATGTCGCCGCCGATAAGATCGAACACCAGATCGACTGAGCCGACGTCTTCCAGGGCGTCGTTCTCAAGGTCGACGAACTCCTGCGCGCCGAAGTCGAGCGCCTTCTGACGATCGGCGGCGCGTCCGGTGCCGATGACGTGGGCGCCGACCTCTCGTGCGAGTTGCGTCACCATCGACCCGACTGCGCCGGCCGCGCCGTGCGCGAGGACGATCTGCCCTGCCTGAAGGCGGCCATGCTCGAACAGTCCCTGCCACGCGGTCAGGCCCGAGATCGGCAAGCTCGCGCCCACCGTGAAGTCGACGTCGCCCGGCAGCGGCGCGAGGTTGCGGGCCTCGACGGCCACATACTCCGCCAGGGTGCCATCGCGAGTCCAGTCCGTGAGGCCGAACACCCGCTGTCCCACCGACAGCCCCGTCGTGCCGTAGCCGAGAGCGGTGACCACTCCAGCCAGCTCGTGCCCGGGGATCGACGGTGTTCGGTCGCGATTGAGGCGATCGGTCCATGTCGAGGGCCACGCCAATTCAGTCCCGACGAATCCCGATGCATGAACCTGAACGACGACGTCGTTGATCGCCGCCTGCGGCTCGGGCCGCTCCACGAGCCTCATCCCGGCAGTTCCTGCAGCCTGGTCCGTTACGACGATTGCCTTCATCATCCACCTCCCCGTGTGTGGTGTGTCGTCACTTCGAATTCTCTTGCAGACGAGCAAAAGTACGATCATGAAAATCGATGGTCCAATGAACCGTGGCTATGGAATCGATGCCATCGGGGCGAAAGATCAAGGCGCGTCAGCGGTGAGCCGCGGAGCGAATGCCCCGCGGGGGCCTCGCGGGGTCGCGAACTGGAGACCCTGCGGGTATGATAGGCTGCGATTGCCCCGGTGCAGTGATCGACGGCACTAGAGACGCTCAATCCGGAGTAATATTCGGGATCGGAAGTAGAGCCAGGTCATCCTCGTAGCTGGCTGGAGAGCTTTCGTTGTGGCCGGAAGCTGTAACGTCCAGGCGTGTGGTAATATCCGCGCTAATGCCGAGAATTTGGCCTACGGGACAGAGGTTTGCGGCTTCCAGCAAGAATGCGCGCTGCTGCGCGTCGAGTTCTCCTTCCAGCACGAGGGTGCGCTCGAACGAATCTCTTTCGCCCTGGGCGCCGTGGTGGAAGCTGACGCCCACCTCCAGCCGCTCCAGCGGTAGTTTCTGGCGTCGAGCCTGAAAACGAACGCTCATAGCGGTGCATGCGGCAAGAGACGCGCTGAGAAGGTCGTAAGGATTGGGTCCAGAAGAAATGTGGCCGACGCCATCTGGGCCGCCGACAGGAAACCGAGATTCGCCGATATGGCCAACCAGCGCGCCATGATTGGTGAGGTCGCTTGCGACGACAACTTCGCGGGTCTTGGTCATGATTAGGTCCCGATCGTTCGGATGACTGATCCACCGGCTTCGACGAGTGTGTACGCCAGTGGCAGCGCCAAATAACTCTTGGCGTTCATGCGAGATCCCAGCGCTGCGTCCGCTCCAGCCAGTGCGCTCAGCAAGTAAATCCGGCGACCATTCAGGTAAAGCTATCATGTCCATTCCCGCCGGGAATGCTCCGTGAAGCCAGTGTCGAAGTCCCAGTGAACAAATCCGTGAACGTGTGTAGCGGGCTCAATGGTCTTTCCGTTCGCGAACAATGCATTAGCTTCCAGCGAGCCGAAGTCCCGGTCGGAAAGAATGCGAACGAGCGCGCAGCCTTCCAGCTCAGTCCTCAAACCATCGAGTTTCGAGGTGACGATACCCCGCCCAGCCTTCGCGTCGGCGATCGCGCATTCAGTGATTGTTGCTGCCAATTGACTTTCCAGGTGGGTGGACGCAACGACGCCTGTCGTTGCGGAGGAGAACGGTGGCGAAACATGGGGCGGGGCCGATAACGAGCGTGGTGCGGTCGTCTCCTGAATGATCCTTAAGTGTCTGGCGCGGAGTGACCTCTTCGTCGAGACGCGCCAGATTGTAAAAATGCGTTTGAGTTATTGATGCAGACCATGAATGGGCCACAGTGCCGCGCGCGCTTTTGCGGCTCTTACGCCATGTACGAGCTTCGCTCGGAGCCCTTTACGCATCGATTGCCGGCGACTGTACGCAGCCTGGAAGCTTCTGCAGAGTGAAAACGTCGCGGCTTCGAGTGCCATGCGGCTTGTGGCGTTCCCCGCTACGGCGTCCACGCTCGCGCGGCGAGCGGCAATAACGACCGTTTATCGACTCCATGGCGAGAGGTGATTTCCGTCGCCAGTGTTGCAAGGTCACTTTCAAAAGCATCGTCGAGCCGAAACTTGCGGTTTCGCGATCGGCACGCGGAACACGATGGAAAGATTGAGAGTGGGTCGATATGCAAAGCAACGATGTAATCGAAATCGTCGCGCCATGGGCACGCTGACACTGCGACCCGGCGGGGCCTTAGCGGCGGCGGAGCCTCCGGCTCCGGCGCGAAGTTCGTTTCGTCGCCTTCGATGCGGTTTCGCATCGGTCGGTCTGCTGTTCGCGCTGGCGCTCGCTGGCTGCGACGAGAAGGCGCAATCGCAGGCGGCCGCGCCGCCGCCGGTGACGGTGGCGCAACCGGTCAAACGGACCGTCACCGATTGGGACGAGTTCACCGGCCGCTTCGAGGCGATAAAGGAGGTTCAGGTCCGTGCCCGCGTCGGCGGCTTCGTCAACAGTGTAGAGTTCAAGGATGGTGCGATCGTCCGCGCCGGCGACCTGCTTTACGTCATCGATCCGCGCCCGTTCGAGGCGGTCGTGCTGCAAGCCGAGGGGCAACTCGCCGACGCACGCGCCAAAGGGGAGCTTGCGAAGCGCGATCTCGATCGCGGCCTGACCCTCGTGCAGACCAGCGCGGTCTCCGAACAAGTCGTCGACCAGCGCCGCCAGGCACTGCAGGCGGCGCGTGCCGCCGAGACGCAGGCCGAAGGCGGGCTGAAGGCGGCCCAGCTCAATGTCGAATTCACCCATGTGCTGGCGCCGATCACCGGCCGCGTCAGCCGCCATCTGGTGACGCCGGGCAATCTGGTGCAGGGCAGCGAGGGCGGTGCGACGCTGCTCACCTCGATCGTGTCGCTCGACCCGATATACATTTATTTCGACGTCGACGAGGCGACCTATCAGCGCAACAGTAAGCTCTGGTTCGAAGGCAAGCGTCCGAGCTCGCGCGACGCGCCGAACCCGGTGCAGGTGACGCTGACCGGCGAAACAAAGCCGTCGCATGAGGGGAAGATGGACTTCCTCGACAATCGACTGGATGTCTCGACCGCGACGCTGCGCAGCCGCGCGATCATCCCGAACAAGGATCTCTCGATCCTGCCCGGGCAGTTCGGGCGGGTTCGAATCATCGGCTCCGCGCCCTACGAGGCGCTGCTGATCCCTGACACTGCTGTCGCCAGCGACCAGTCGCGCAAGATCGTGTTCGTGGTCAAGGACGACAACACAGTGGAGGCAAGGGCGGTGGTGCTCGGGCCGCTCGATGAAGGGCTGCGCGTGATTCGCGAGGGCCTCAAAGCGGAGGATCACGTCATCGTCGACGGGCTGCAGCGCGCCCGCGTCGGCGCCAAGGTGACACCGAAAATGGCGCAGGCGCCGGCGGGCGATAAGCCAGCAGGTGCCAAGCCATGAATCTCGGAAGGCTTTCCATCAACCAGCCCATCCTGGCGATGGTGCTGTCGATCGTGCTCGTGATCGTCGGCGCGATCGCCTACCAGACGCTGCCGGTCTCGGAATATCCGCAGGTGGCGCCGCCGACCGTTACCGTCACCACGCAATATCCGGGCGCCTCGGCGCAGACCGTATCCGACACCGTCGCCGCCCCGATCGAGCAGGAGATCAACGGCGTCGAGGACATGCTGTATCTCTACAGCCAGGCGACCTCGAACGGCCAGCTCACCATCACCGTCACGTTCAAGCTCGGCACCGACCTCGACAAGGCCCAGGTGCTGGTGCAGAACCGTGTCGCGATCGCGCAGCCGCGGCTGCCCGAGGAGGTGCAGCGCAACGGTGTCGTCACCCGCAAGAATTCGCCCGACATCCTGATGGCCGTGTTCGTGCTGTCGCCCGACGACACGTTCGATCAGCTCTACATCTCAAACTACACGTTGCTGCAGGTCCGCGATCAGCTTTTGCGGCTCGACGGCGTCGGCGACATCCAGATGTTCGGCGCGCGCGACTACTCGATGCGGTTGTGGCTCGATCCCGACCGGATCGCCAATCTCGGTCTGACATCGAGCGAGGTGATAGCGGCGATCCGCGCGCAGAACCTGCAGATCACGGGCGGACAGATCGCGGAGCCGCCGATAGCCGATCGTGCATTCCAGCCGAACCTCGTCTTCACTGGGCGCCTCAAAGATATCAGGCAGTTCGAGGACATCGTGGTGAAGGCCGGCTCCGACGGCCGTACCGTGCGGCTGCGCGACGTTGCCCGCGTCGAGCTCGGTGCGCTGTCCTACGCCACCGGCAGCTTCGTCCTGCGCAAGTCGGCCGTCGCAATGGTGGTGACGCAACGGCCCGGATCGAACGCGCTCGCCACCGCGAAAAGCATCTCGGACACGATGGAGAGGCTGAAGACGAGCTTCCCTAGGGGACTCGACTACAATATCGGCTACAATCCCACCGAATTCATCGCCCAATCGGTCCATGAGCTGGTCAAGACGATCTACGAGGCGATGGCGCTCGTCGTCATCGTGGTGCTCGTGTTTTTGCAGGGGTGGCGGCCTGCGATCATCCCGATCGTCGCGATTCCGGTGTCGCTGGTCGGCACCTTCGCGGTGATGGCGGTGCTCGGATTCTCGATCAATAATTTAACGCTGTTCGGTCTGGTTCTCGCGGTCGGCATCGTGGTCGACGACGCCATCGTGGTTGTCGAGAATGTCGAGCGACATCTGCAGCTCGGTATGAGCCGGCGCGAGGCGGCGCTCAAGACCATGGAGGAGGTCGGCGGCGCGCTGGTCTCGATCGCGCTGGTGCTCTGCGCGGTGTTCGTGCCGACTGCCTTCCTGGGCGGCATTTCCGGACAGTTCTTCCAGCAATTCGCCGTCACCATTGCGGTCGCGACCGCCATCTCCCTATTCTGCTCGCTGACGTTATCACCGGCACTGGCCTCGCAGATCCTTACTCCGCACGAGGAGAAACGTCCGCCGGCGCGCTGGAACATCATCGCACGCGGCTGGGACAGCTTCACCGCGCTGTTCGACCGCATCTTCGATCGCCTGGCGCGCGGCTACGCGGCCGCCGCCGGCTTTGTGATTCGGCATACGGTGGTGATGCTTGTGATCTATCTCGTGCTGATCGGCAGCGCCGGCTGGCTGCTCGCCACCACCTCGCAGGGCTTCATTCCCGCGCAGGATCGCGGTTACCTCATCATCTCGGCACAATTGCCAGGCGCCGCATCGCTGGCGCGGACCACTGCGGTGGTGCGCGAAATCGAGCGGATTGCGCTGGATACGCCAGGTATCGTGCGTGTCGGGGCCTTTGCCGGGTTTTCCGGAGCGACGCGCACGCAGGCCGGCAACGCCGCGGCGTTGTTCCCGGTGTTCGACGAGCCGGAGGCACGGCAGAAGAAGGGGTTGTCGGCCAACGCGATCACAGCCGATCTGCGCAAGCGGCTGTCGGTGATCGAGGGCGCTTTCGTCATCGTCATTCCACCGCCCGCGGTCCCGGGCATCGGCACCGGCGGCGGCTTCACCATCCGTATCCAGGATCGGCAAGGTCGCGGCCCAGAGCTGCTGGCAGCCGCGACCGACGAGCTCGTCGCCGCAGCGCGCAAGGCGCCCGGGTTGACGCAGGTGTTCTCGCCCTTCACGGTCAATACGCCGCAACTCTTCGTCGACATCGATCGCGTCAAGGCGCAGAAGCTCGGGGTGCCGATCGCCAACATCAATGACACCATCCAGACCTATTTCGGCTCGACCTATGTCAACGACTTCAACCTGTTCGGGCGTACCTATCACGTCACCGCACAGGCCGATCTCCCGTTCCGCAAGGAGGGCGCGGATCTCGCGCGGCTGCGCACCCGTAACGCCGCCGGCGATATGGTGATGCTCGGAAGCGTCGTGGACTTCAAGGATATCTCGGGACCCGATCGTGTCGCGCGCTACAATCTCTACGCTGCGTCCGAACTGCAGGGTGAGCCGGCACCGGGCGTGAGCTCGACGACGGCGCTCAACGCCATCAAGCAACTGGCCGACAAAACATTGCCGAGCGGCTTTTCGTTGGAATGGACCGATCTGTCCTATCAACAGGTGACAGGTGGCAATGCCGGCCTCTATGTGTTCCCGATCTGTGTGCTGTTCGTCTATCTGGTGCTGGCGGCGCAATATGGCAGCTGGACGCTGCCGTTCGCGGTGATCCTGATCGTGCCGATGTGCCTGTTCGCGGCCACCATCGGCGTGCGCATCATGGGCCAGGACGTCAACATCCTGACCCAGATCGGCTTCGTGGTGCTGGTGGGGCTTGCTGCCAAGAACGCGATCCTGATCGTCGAGTTCGCGCGCGACATCGAGCTCGAGGGCAGACCGCGGCTGGAGGCTGTTATCGAGGCCTGCCGGCTCCGCCTGCGGCCGATCCTGATGACGTCGTTCGCCTTCATCCTCGGCGTGCTGCCGCTGGTGGTGTCGACCGGTTCCGGCTCGGAGATGCGTCAGGCGGTCGGCGTCGCCGTGTTCTTCGGCATGCTCGGCGTCACGCTGTTCGGCCTGATCTTCACGCCGATCTTCTACATGGTGGTGCGGAACCTCGCGGAAGGCAAGAACGAGGGCAAGCCGAACCAGACGACGGCGGCGGCGGCGGAGTGAGCCGCGGCGTCGATGCGCGATGAAGCCGGAACACTATCTCCGTTACACTGAGGAGCGCGGGACGCGCCTGGGCTCGATGACGTACCGTCTCTGCCGAGTCCAGCATGCGCGCCAGCTTCGGAAGGATTTCCCTTCCAGGATCGGTGAGCTGCGTCAGCTGGGGCTCGCGATGGCTGAGTTCCAGCTCGAGTCTCTGCACCCTGAGGGCGGGCAAATCGCTCCAAATTGCTGCTAAACGAAGCCGCGTCCGCCGTACCCGGCAAGACGGGGGTGGCGGCTGGCATTTCTCGGGCGATGGAGTACGATTTCTCCAGGCTGGAGTGAGGCAGCGTGTGTGGCGAAGAGCTTGATCAGCCGACTTCAAGCCGAAGCCCGACGCCAGAGTCTGACAGAGGGTGCAACAGTTGCTGAACGTCGCGTACTCGGACGGCAGCTCTCAGGTGTTGTGGGAGGACGGCGAGCGCGTCTTCAGCCGAGGCTGGCGACTGGACGACAATGGCAACCGGGTTGCTGTGTTGCTTGTTGCCCCCGCCGCCGATCACCCGTCGCGGACAAGACTCGATCGCCTGACGCACGAATACGAGCTGAAAGATGAGCTCGACGCGGCATGGGCGGTGCGGCCGCTGGCCCTCATGCGCGACGCCGGTCGGACCGTGCTAGTGCTCGATGATCCGGGCGGCGAGCGGCTCGACTGTTTGCTCGGTGGGCCCATGGAGGTAGGACGCTTTCTGCGCCTTGCTATCGCTGTTTCCTCGGCTGTGGGCAAGCTTCATCAGCGCGGGCTCATCCACAAAGACATCAAGCCAGCCAATATTGTGGTGGACTGCGCGGATGGACACGTGCGGCTCACCGGGTTTGGCATCGCATCGCGCCTGTCCCGCGAGCGGCAGGCGCCCGAGCCGCCCGAGACCATCGCCGGTACGCTTGCCTACATGGCACCCGAACAAACCGGGCGGATGAACCGCTCGATCGACGCCCGCAGCGATCTCTACGCCCTCGGCGTCACGCTGTACCAGATGCTCACGGGCGTTCTGCCCTTCACGGCGGCCAACCCGATGGAATGGGTGCACTGCCATATTGCAAGACCACCGGCGCCGCCCCGCGAGCGGTTAAAAAACCTCCCAGGCTCCGTCTCTGCGATCATTATGAAGCTGCTCGCCAAGACTGCTGAGGAGCGTTACCAGACGGCTGCAGGCGCCGAGAGCGATCTACGGCGTTGCCTTGCTGAATGGGAAATCCGAGGCGGTATCGACGAATTCCCGCCCGGGGAACACGACATTCCGGACCGGCTGCTGATCCCCGAGAAATTGTATGGTCGGACAGCCGAGATCAAAACCCTGCTTGCCTCCTTCGACCGCATCGTCGCCGGCTGCAGGCCGGAGTTGGTGCTGGTTTCCGGATACTCCGGCATCGGCAAGTCTGCGGTCGTCAACGAGCTTCATAAGCGACTTGTTCTGCCCCGCGGCTTTTTTGCATCGGGCAAGTTTGACCAGTACAAGCGCGACATCCCCTACGCCACCCTTGCGCAGGCCTTTCAGAGCCTGATCCGCCCGCTTCTGAGCAAGACCGAAGCGGAGCTGCGGCAATGGCGGGAGGCGCTGCTCGAGGCGCTCGAACCGAACGGTCGGCTTATTGTTGATCTCATCCCGGAATTGAAGCACATCATCGGCGAACAGCCGCCGGTCCCCGAGCTGCCGCTACAGGATGCACAGGGCCGCTTTCAGCTGGTGTTCCGGCGATTTATCAGCGTATTCGCGCGGCCGGAACATCCGCTCGCCCTGTTCCTCGACGATCTCCAATGGCTCGATGCAGCAACGCTCGATCTGCTCGAGGATCTGTTGACCCGGCCGGGTGTGCAGAACCTGTTGTTGATTGGCGCTTACCGCGACAACGAAGTCGATCCCATCCACCCGCTGATGCGCAAGCTCGAAGCGATGCGCCAAGCTGGAGCGATATTGCAAGACATCGTATTGGCGCCCCTAACCTGTGAAGACTTGGGAAAACTAGTCGCGGATTCTGTTCACAGCGAACCAGAGAGAATCACGCCACTGGCGCAACTGATCCACGAGAAGACAACCGGCAATCCGTTTTTCGCTATTCAGTTCATTTCTGCGCTCGCCGACGAAGCATTGCTCACTTTCGATTATGGCGAGGCGCGATGGTGCTGGGACCTGAATCGCATTCACGCCAAAGGTTACACCGACAATGTGGTGGACCTTATGGTGGGGAGGCTGAACCGCCTGTCCGCCGAAACTCGAAACGCATTGCAGAAGCTCGCCTGCCTGGGCAACGACGCAGGGTTCACCATGTTGCGGATCGTTTACCAGGACTCCGCCGAGGAGATGCATGGCCAGCTTTGGGAAGCGGTGCGAGCAGGGCTGATCTTTCGTTCGGAAGATTCCTACAAGTTTCTCCACGACCGTGTCCAGGAAGCCGTCTACTCCTTGATCCCTGAGGAATCACGTGCTGAAGCCCATCTCCGAATTGGGATGCTGCTCGCAGCGCAGACTCCTCCAGAGAAGCTGGAGGAGACGATCTTCGAAATCGTCAATCAGCTCAACCGCGGCTCGCATCTCATCACGTCAGTTGAGAGGCTTGAGCGGGTCGCAGAGTTGAATTTCATTGCAGGTAGACGCGCCAAGACCGCGACAGCGTATGTCTCGGCGCTGAACTATTTTATCTCCGGCGCGGCGCTGCTGCGAAAGGAATCTTGGGAGCGCCAGCACGACCTGATCTTTGAGCTGGAACTGCACCGGGCCGAATGTGAATTCCTCACTGGTGCACTGGCGGAAGCCGAGCCGCGACTGGCGATGCTGTCGGCCCGTGCCGCAACGACGATCGAACGAGCGCGCGTCACGTGCCTGCAGGTAGATCTTTACACAACCCTAGATCAGGGTAGCCGCGCGATCGCAGTCGGTCTCGACTATCTACGGCATCTGGGCATCGACTGGTCGCCGCACCCGACGGAAGAAGAGGTTCGGCGCGAGTATGAGCGGATCTGGTCCCAACTCGGCTCCCGCACGATCGAAAGCCTCATTGATCTGCCTTTGATGAGCAATGCCGCATCGCTCGCGACCCTCGACGTCCTAACGAAGCTCGGGCCGCCTGCCCACTATACGGATTCGAAACTACGTTCGATGGTCATCTGTCGAGCAGTCAATCTCAGCCTCGAGGGCGGCAACTGTGACGGCTCGTGCTACGCCTATGCAGTGCTTGGCAGGCTTACTGGGCCGGAATTCGGCGATTATCAGGCAGGACCTCGATTCGGCCGTCTCGGCTATGAACTGGTCGAACAGCGCGGGCTAAAGCGCTTCCAGGCCAGGACCTACTTGAACTTTGGATATTTGCTCATGTTCTGGACGCGGCATGTCCGGGAAGGTCGTGATCTGCTACGCCGCGCGTTTGAGACGGCAAACCAGATCGGTGACCTTACTTTTGCGGCGTACTACTACACTCACCTGAACACGTATCTGCTCGCGGCGGGCGATCCGCTAGATAATGTGCAAGTCGAGATCGAGCATGGTCTCACGTTCGCACGGAATATACAGTTCGGTTTTGCGATTGACTCCATCGCCGGCCAGCTTGGACTGGTTCGAACACTCCGCGGCTTGACGCCGATTTTCGGTTGCTTTGACGATGGCCAGTTTGACGAACTGGTACTGGAATCCCGCTTCCGCGAGAACCCGGATCTGGCGTTGGCCGCGGGCTCGTACTGGACCCGCAAGCTGCAGGCGCGCTTCTTTGCCGGCGACAATGCGGGTGCCCTCGAGGCCTCATTGAGGGCGCAACAGCTGCAGCCGACATCGGCGTCTTTTTTCGAATGCGCGGAATACCACTTTTACAGTGCGCTCTCGAGAGCGGCATCCTGCGAGTCCGCGGCGGCCGGCCAATGGCAGGAGCATGTCAGGGCACTGGCCGCGCACCACCGACAGCTCGAGGTCTGGGCGATGGCTTGCCCGGAAAACTTCGAGAACCGCGCCGCACTCGTCGGGGCGGAGATCGCCCGGATCGAAGGCCGCGCGCTCGATGCCGAACACCTTTACGAGCACGCTATCCGCTCGGCACACACGCACGGTTTGGTCCACAACGAGGCGCTCGCCAACGAAGTCGCCGCACGCTTCTATGCCGCACGCGGGTTCGAGAAGATCGCGCGTGCCTACCTGCAGGACGCGCGGTACGCATACATCCGTTGGGGAGCCGACGGCAAGGTACGCCAACTCGACGAGTTGTATCCGCATCTCCGGGAGGAAAAGCCGGTTGCCGGTCCCACAAGCACAATCGGCGCATCCGTCGAACAACTGGATCTAGCTACTGTTATCAAAGTCTCGCAAGCTGTGTCGGGCGAGATCGTCCTGGAAAAACTGATCGACACGCTGATGCGCACAGCGATTGAGCACGCGGGGGCCGGGCGAGGTCTGTTGATCCTTGCGGCAGGTGATGGGTATCGGATTGAGGCGGAAGTCACGACCAGCAATAATACGGTGACCGTCGGTCAGCGACGAGCAAGTGTAACCGCTGCGGATCTGCCGGAGTCCATCCTACACTACGTGATCCGGACGAAGGAGAGCGTTCTTCTCCACGATGCCGCAGCCGCGAACCCGTTTTCCGCCGACAAGTACCTTCATCGGCATCACGCCCGTTCAATTCTCTGCCTGCCGTTGCTCAAACAAGGCAGACTGGCCGGCGTACTCTACCTCGAAAACAACCTGGCAGCTCACGTTTTCACCTCTGACCGCGTCACAGTGCTGAAGGTCCTTGCATCGCAGGCGGCAATCTCGCTCGAAAACTCGCGGCTTTACCGCGACGTCGCAGATCGCGAAGGCAAGATTCGGCGCTTGGTCGACGCCAACATCATTGGGATCCTGATTGCCGACCGCGACGATCGAATTCTTGAAGCCAATGACGCATTTCTACGTATCTTGGGATATGACCGTGAGGACTTGGTTTCGGGCCGCGTACGCTGGACCGAGTTGTCCTCGCCTGAATGGCGCGAGCGTGATCTGTTGACTCAGGCCGAATTGAACTCGACCGGCATAGTTCACCCCTTCGAGAAGGAGTATGTCCGAAAAGACGGCAGTCGCGTTCCTGTGCTTATCGGCGCCGCTGTGTTCAAAGAAGGAGGCGACGAGCGCCTTGCGTTCGTGCTCGATTTGACAGAGCGCAAGCGCGTCGAGGAAGCGCTTAGTCAAGCCCAGAAACTGACCCGCACTGGCAATTGGATCTATAACGCGACAACGATGCGTTACCTCTATTGGTCGGACGAGAGTTACCGGATCTGGGGGTTTGATCCGCTGCAGGGCCTTCCAAGTCGACAAAGTATGTGGGAACGCATTCACCCAGAGGACCGCGACAGGGTGTGGGCAGCGATTCAGGAGGCCGTGCACCAAAAAAGAGATTTCATAGACGAGTTCAGGCTCCTCTTACCTGATGGAACACTCAAATGGGTCGAAGGAACCAGCTATCATGTGTTTTCCCCAGGGGGCACGCTGGCCGAGGTTATCACCACAACCGTTGATGTGACGGAACGAAGGCGGGCACGGAACGAACGCGAAAAGCTGCGCCAGCTCGAGTTGGATTTCGCCCATATGAACCGCGTGAACGTGATGGGAGAATTGGCCGCCTCGCTGTCTCACGAAATTCTGCATCCGATCGCTACCGCTCGCAATAACGCCCGTGCAGGGATACGCTTTTTGGAAAAGAATCCGCCAAATCTGGATGAGACCACGGAAGCCCTCGCTTGCGTTGTCAGGGACACGGACCGAGCCAAGGACATCATCGGACGGATGCGTGATCACATTAAGAAGGCGCCTTTGCGAAAGGAGCGTTTTGATCTCAATTCGGCTACCAACGAAGTGATTTCGCTGGCGCAAAGCGTGATTCACAAAAATGGCATTTCAGTCCAGACCCGGCTTGCAGACGGACGGCTTCCGGTTATGGGGGATTGCGTTCAACTGCAACAGGTCTTGCTGAACTTGATTCTGAACGCGGCTGAAGAAATGGGCTCGGTTGAGGAAGGGGCAAGAGAGCTATTGATCATCACCGAGGAGGGTCAGACAGGCGCCCTCGTATCCGTTCGCGATTCGGGGCGGGGCATCGATCCGGAGCATCTCGATCGGGTCTTCGACGCCTTTTACACGACGAAGTCCGGCGGAACAGGGATGGGGTTGTCGATATGCCGCTCCATCATCCACGCACATGGGGGCAAGTTGTGGGCGGAAGCGAACGAACCTCGCGGCGCGGTATTTCAGTTTACCCTGCCGGCGGACAACGACTCATGAATTGTCCTCAATCGGCGTACCCGGCTGCAGAGCCGAACGCAGGCATCGCTCGATACAGTCGTCGTCCACTGGCTTGCTGAGGTAGCAAACAATCCCATCCTTTAGAGCCCGATCCCTGACGACCTCATCGGGGTAGGCGGTAACGAGGATCGTCGGGATTGCGTACCCTGCATCGACCAAATGCTTGTGCAACTCGACTCCAGTCATTCCGGGCATGTGAACGTCGGCGATCAAGCAGGTGGTTTCCGGCAAAAAGCGTGACGCCAGGAAATCGGCTGCTGACGGAAACGCCTCGACTGTGTAGCCCATTAACACTATGAGCTTTCGCATTGACTCACGATAGAGCTGATCATCGTCGACGATCGCTATCAGTGCTCGGTTCAACATTGCCGGTTCCAGGCGCCTTCCTCGCTCCACTACACTGGCGGCATACCTCGCGCCTGCATGCAATTTCTAGTGTCCAGGACATTCCGCAATAATGCAATGACCGCGCCCGTAAGCGATGGCTTAGGCATCCGGCTGTACGCTTAGGCAAAAGATACCTGTTCATCTCGACTGATTGTGCGTAGAGTGACGTCGAATAGAGAAACGCGCTTCCCCACGCAGGATACCGGGAATGGATGAGGCAAATCCCAGTGTCTTGGTTATCGATGACGATCCCGAGTTTCGCGACTCGGTCGCGCGGCTGTTGCGGTCAGTCGGCTTGCATGCCCGACAGTTTTCGTCTGTTCCCGATTTTCTCAGGGCCGATCTGCCGGACGGTCCTACTTGCCTGGTGCTCGACGTAAGGATGCCGGGGCGAAGCGGTCTTGAGCTTCAACGCGAACTTGTCGCCGCAAAGAGGCAAGTGCCGATTATCTTCATCACGGCGCACGCCGACGTGCCGATGACCGTGCAGGCGATGAAGGGCGGTGCGATAGAGTTCCTTACAAAGCCATTCCGTGATCAGGATCTGCTTGACGCCATTGAGGCCGGCCTCGCTCGCGATCGCGCCCGTCGAGAGAGTGATAGCGCATTGGCTGCGCTCAAGGAGCGTTTCGACATGCTCAGCTCCCGTGAGCGTGAAGTTATGCTCGGCGTCGTGGCCGGTCGCCTGAACAAACAGGTTGCCAACGACATCGGCATCGCCGAGTCCACGGTGAAGGTGCATCGCGTGAACCTGATGCGGAAGATGAAGGCACGTTCGCTCCCCGAGCTCAGCCGGATGGCGGACCTTCTCAATATAAGACTAGAACACCCGCAGAACTCCTGAGCCGGAAAGGCATGTCCTCAGTGTTTTCGTACGAGGGCGCCGTCTACTCGCAAATTGCGTCCATCGCATTTTTCTGCGCCGCTGATCCTCTCCCTTAGCTGCACATCCGGTCAACGGGTTCGGGGCGTGAGGTTTACGCCCTCACTTCTAAGCGATCGCTTAGCACACGTAGCGACAAGCTAACCTCGCAGTACCTCCGCGCAATCGATCGCAGCCCCTCAAGCCATCAAAATACGGCCGGTGACAGTCACGTCGTCTTCCCTCTTTGTGAACGATCACGAGCGCTCCAGTCCGGACGGGGCATCGCAAGACCCGTCAGTATCGACAGCCGCACGTTGACGGAGAACAGCCCATGGAGCTTCATCAGGTTCGCTACTTCCTCGCCGTCGCGTCCACGCTCAACTTCACCCGCGCCGCCGAACATTGCAATGTCACGCAGCCCGCCCTGACCAAGGGGGTGCAGAAGCTCGAGCAGGAACTCGGCGGCCAGTTGATCTACCGCGAACGCCAGCTGACTCAACTCACCGATCTTGGAAAGGAAGTCCTTCCGATGCTGGAGCGCACACTGGCCTCGGCAGAGGGGGTGCGTCGCCGAGCCCAGGAGTTCCAACGCAAGGAGGTTGCGCCACTGAAGATTGGCCTCGCCCCATCCATCTCGGCGTCCCTCGTCCTCGATCCGATCGCGGAGATCGCAAAGTTCGTTCCTGGACTTCACGTCGAACTGCGCGAGGGCGCGGCGGAGAAGCTCGTCGACCTCTTGCTTGAGGGGGAGATCAACGCCGCAATGGTCGGGGACGTGGGGGACATGCCCGACCGCATCGACGACTGGTTGCTGTTCGAGGAGCGCTACGTCGCGGTTCTCGCGCCGACACACCAGCTCGCCAACCGTCCTTCCATCGGCATCGACGACCTCCGTGAGACCGTCTTGCTGGAGCGCGCTGGATGCGACGTCGCCCCGAAGATCCAGCGGTCGTACTTCCCCGAGGGACCGCCCCTCCTCGGCCATTGCAGCGGTCACGACTCACACCTGCAGCACATGGCTGCCGCCGGCTTCGGCGTGATACTGGCGCCCGAGCACATGCCGCGCCTTCCGACGCTCAAGACCATTCCGCTCGAAGGCGACCCGGTTTCGCGCGAGGTGCGGCTACTGGCTGTGCAGGGGCGCCGCTACTCGCCGGCACTGGACGCTTTCGTCAAGGTCGCGCGGCTTCGCGACTGGTCGTTCGTCGTTCGCGCAGGTGAATTCGTGGAATGCGTCCAGCGTCCGGGGAGAGCATGTAGCGCATGCGTTCACTGCGGCCGATTCAAAAGCCCAAACGCGCTACGCATGAAGTGAACAATGCTGTCTTACCAAGCCTTCCCTGACCTCGACAGCCGGACGCTGAAGCACCGCCCTCGGACACTCGCGGTCGACGCGCCAAACTAACCCGCTTCCATGACGCCGGGCGAGTGGAATGGAAACGATAACGACCGGGCATTTCTAATGGTTGGCGTGCCGGCGTACCCTTACTGCTCGTCTAACCGGACTGGCCCGTGACGGAGTGCTTACCATCACAGGATCGCGAAATCGCCCTCTTGGGTGGATGCACCTTCCACGTCGCATGGACCCGCTCGAGTAACCAAGCAGAGGAGTCTCCGATGTCGTTTCGCTTCATCACCAAGTCTATCCACGCCTACCTGATCGACTATCCTGTTGCGATCGCCTTGATCGTAGCTCCGTTCGTGCTGAAGCTCGGCCAAAGCGGGCCCCTTGCGGTGGAGCTTTCGGTTGTCGCCGGTGTGGCCGCGCTGCTCTTGGCAGCGCTGACCGACCATCCCACCGGTCTCGTCCGCATCATTCCCTACTGGCTGCACCTTTGGGTCGATCGCGCCGTCGGGGTGGTCTTTGTCATCGCACCGTTTGCCTTCAAATTCGCGGGGCTCGACGCCTGGTACTACTGGGTCCTCGCTGCGGCTGTCCTGCTCACGACGTCAGTCCTGAACGCGCCTGAGGAGTCAGTCGCGATGCGGCCGGAATTGGGCAAGCGCGTGGCTGGCTGAAAGCTGCGATGGCGTCGTCGAAACGTCGCTGATGTTCGCCTGCCGCCATCGGTCACGAACCCGTGCGCTTGCGGCTGGGCCGGGATCATTCTTGATGGCGCCGATGGTGGAGGGCTAATACGGCGCAAGCCCTCGCCGGATCGGGCGGCTGAGATTTAAGGGGTCTAAGATGAACGCGTTTGCTCAGCCGCGGGACCGAAGCGCCGTGATTGGGCCACGCTTCGACTATTTGGCGCTGGCTCCCGCAGCGGCGGCCATTTGCTACCCTTTTCTACTCCGCGCCTTTCATGCCGTCGTCGGCACGCAGGCCGCAATGCCTTCGCCTCTCGCAATTGTCGCCGCGATCTTGATCCTGGCCGTGGCGCTCGTCGTGCCGTTTCTCGCGCTCGTGCTCGCTTGCCGGTCCGACGCCGATCCAGGAGCGCGGCGGCTCGCCTATGCCGGCGTGGCGGCCCCAACGCTCTATGTCTTTCTTGGCGTCGTTCAGGCCCTGATTCATAGCCCCATCCCAGACGAAATCGTGTGGTGCGCGCTTTGGCTCGCAATCGCGATTTGGTCACAGGCCGCCCGCAATCCCGTCGCTGCAACGCGCCCGACCGTGGGGCGCTGGCGCATCGTCCACGGAATGACGGCCGTGGTCTTGGGCCTATACGTGGGGTTCCATCTAGCCAATCACCTGTTTGGGTTGATCGGCCCCGACGCACATGCGGCAGTCATGAAGATCGGTCGCGTTGTCTACCGCTCTTTCGTGGGTGAACCGCTGCTGGTCGCGGCCATGCTTTTTCAGATCGGCACCGGCCTGCTTCTGGCATGGCGTTGGAGTGCTGCCCCGCAAGGCTTCCATCGGACATTTCAGGTCGCCTCGGGGGCCTACCTCTTGCTGTTCATCCTCGGGCACATGAACTCGGTTTTCATCTACGCGCGAAGCTTTCTCGGTATACCGACCGATTGGAATTTCGCGATCGGAGCCCCGACCGGGCTCATTCATGACGCATGGAATATCCGGCTGTTGCCTCATTACGCGCTCGGCGTCTTCTTTGTCCTAAGCCATCTTACGTCGGGATTACGAATGGTGCTGATCGCGCATGGCGTCAATCGACGCGCCGCAAATCGTCTTTGGGGCGCGGGCGTGGTAATAAGCGCGGCTATCTCGGCCGCGATCATCGCCGGTATGTGCGGGGTTCGGATCGGTTAGGCGACGGCGGTAGTGTTGGTCCCGAGTCATGACGGCGCGGCCGGAGTCGCTGTGACACGCTGACCGCGTCTTTTTCGTCGAGCGCGAGAGCACGTCTCGCGAAACGCTGCGACGCCCTCTGATACGTCACCGATGCCGGTGAGGCGAACGTCGCCAGGGTGACCTCGGGGAGCGACAATAACGATCGTCTATCGACTCTATGGCGAGAGGTGATTTCCCTCGCCGGCGTTGCAGGGTCACTCTCCAAAAGGAAGGTCCAATCAATCTCTAGGTCAGGCGCCGCGATAGCGAGGCGTCGGCTACGGACGTTGATTGAACGATACAAATGGCGCGAAAGAGAAAGACGCTGATGTCTCAAGAGGGGTACGACATTGTCATTGTTGGCGCGGGCGCGGCCGGCTGCGTCGTCGCGAGTTATCTCGCCGAACACACCGATGCGTCGATCGCGCTGATCGAAGCGGGCGACGCGGATCACGATCCATTCATCCACATTCCCGCCGGCTTCGCCAATATCTTGGCCCACGACCGGCATGTCTGGAAATACGAGACAGTTCCCCAGCACGGCACCAAGCGAGCATTTCGCTCAGGCAAGGTGCTCGGCGGTGGCTCCTCGATCAACGCGATGTGTTACGTCCGTGGTCAGATACGCGATTACGCCGGGTGGCAGGACGCGGCAGGCGATACCGGCAAATGGTCCTATGAAGACCTGCTTCCCGTCTTCATGGCACAGGAAAGCAACGATACTTTCCACGACGAATATCACGGTATCAATGGTGGTCTGGCGGTTCAGTTGCCCAAGGGCATCAACAAGCTGAACCAATACTGCCTGAAGGCCTTCCAGGAATATGGGGTCCCCTATAATCCCGACTATAACGGCGAGAGCCAGATCGGCGTCTCGCCGGTGCAGTCTACGGTTGGAGATGCGCGGCGGTGCAGCGCGGTCGACGCTTATCTTCGTCCGCACCTCGCCTCGGGCCGCGTGACCCTCCTCACCGGCAAGACCGTCATTCGCATCTTCGTCGAGAACAAGCGGGCTGTCGGCGTCGAGCTCGTGGACAACGAGAGGATCATGGCCGGCGAGGTCGTGCTGTCGGCCGGCGCCGTCCACAGTCCGAAAATCCTCATGCATTCGGGCATCGGGCCAGCGGAGCAGCTTCGCCAGCACGACATCGCGGTGATCGTCGATTCTCCGGAGGTGGGCGAAAATCTTCACGACCACCCGATGGTACCGGTTCGTGCCTACGTAAAAGGCGATCTCGGCTACCAGGCTGCCGCGCACGGCCTCGGCACCATAAAGGCGGGCCTGCGTTATATTATCACCAAGGATGGTCCGGCGGCGGGCAACGGCATCGAGTCGGTGACCCACTGGAATCCGTCCGACTTCGCCGCCGATCCCACGATCCAATGCTATCACTCTCCTGTCGTCTTGAACGAGCAACTCAGCGCAACGGGCGACCGCTCCGGCTTCACCTTCGAAACCGTGGTGCTTCAGCCCAAGAGCCGCGGTTGGGTGCGACTGGCCGACAGCGACCCCACATCGATGCCCCTCATCAACCCGAACTTCATGGGCGAGGAGGAAGACGTGAGGGCCGCGGTGGAAGCGGTGCGTGCGGTCCGCGAGGTTATGGCTCAGGAGTCATTGGCGTCGGTAATCGAAGAGGAGATGGATCCCGGTCCGGGTATCCAGTCGGACGCCGAGATCGCCGAATGGGTGAAGCGCGTCGTGACGACGATGTGGCACCCGGTGGGCACGTGCCGGATGGGCCAGGATGCGCGAGCGGTGGTTGACGCAAGGCTCAGGGTCCGTGGGGTTGAAGGTCTCCGGGTAATCGACGCCTCGATCATGCCGAACATCACCAGCGGCAATACCAACGCCCCGACCCAGGCGCTCGCGCGCCACGCCACGGCGATGCTGGTCGAGGATCTGAAGAGGACCCAGCGAGCTCTGGCGCAAGCCGGCGACAGCGATAGTCGCAATCTTCCTGATCGTGACCCATCGCGGTGAACGGTTCCGCAGAATTGCCTATTCAGAGCCATCACCCGGCGGACAGCAGACTGCATCAACCCTGAAGGAGAGATCAAAATGAGTCTAGAAGACGCGAGAAAGCGCCGCGAGGCACCGCTCTCCACGACGAGCAATCTCGGCTCCAATGCTACGAAGGATATTTCAGCCGCCCTCACTGCGCTTCTGGCAGACGTGTTCGCGCTTTACGTCAAGACCAAGAACTTTCATTGGCACATATCAGGCCCGCATTTCCGGGATTACCATCTCCTTCTCGACGAGCAGGCCGCGCAGATCTTCGCGATGACGGACGAGATCGCGGAAAGAGCCCGCAAGATCGGCGGCACAACGATCCGCTCGATCGGCCACATCGCCAGGGTGAAGCATATCGAGGACAACGATGCGGATTTCGTCACACCCGAAGGCATGCTGGCCGAGCTGAAGGAAGACAACCTGGCGCTCACCCAGCGCATGCGCCAGACCCACAATGTCTGCGACGAGTTTGGCGATGTCGCCACGGCCAGCCTGATCGAAAACTGGATCGACGAGACGGAACGTCGCACATGGTTCCTGTTCGAGACGACCAGGAGAGCTTGACCCCGAGCGCACGCCTACCCGATGCCTGTGTGTCGCAGAGGCAGTGGTCTCACTCTGAACTCCGACGACGACCGAAGGGAGTGCGCATGATGGTGGATGGATCAGAGCCGGCCTTCGAAGTCGGTCTTTTCCAGACAAAGGTTGACCACGAGGCCGAAGACGACAGCTTCTATCAGGCGCTTGTGCCCTTCGACTCCTTTGATGACGTAGTGCGGCGAGATCGGTATCGCCCTCTACCTAATGACTGGATCATCGCCGTTACGGACGTCAGCCGTTCGACCGGAGCTATTGAACAAGGACGATACCGCGAGGTGAATACGGCCGGTGCAGCGGTTCTTGCTGCCGTCAGCAATGCACTGCCCGACCTACAGTTTCCGTCCACGTTCGGAGGAGATGGCGCGAGCTTCGCAGCGCCCAGCTCCTATTCGTCCATCATCAGGGATGCGCTGGCAAAAACTGCCGCTTGGGCTGAAGACGCATTGGGTCTCACGTTGCGCATTGCAGTCATTCCTATCGCGGACATTCGCGCTCAGCACTTGGACGTTCTGGTAGCTCGCTTCGCGCCCTCTTCGAATGTCACCTACGCGATGTTTGCCGGCGGAGGGCTTGCCTGGGCAGAGCGCAAACTCAAGCAAGGCGGCTACATCGTCCCGCGCGCGCCCGTGGGAGCAACAGCCGACCTCACGGGTCTTTCGTGCCGGTTTGCGCCGATCAGTACTAAGCACGGCGTCATCTTGTCTCTTATCGTTGTTCCGAGCGATGATCCGACTTCGTTCGTGGAGCTCATACAAGAGCTCCTGCGGACGCTCCGTTCACATGAGCCGGGCCTACATCCATTGCCTGCCGAAGGCCCGCTCCCCGCATGGTCCGTCGACTATCTTGATCATGCCATCAAGAAAGGCAGCCGAAAGATGCCCTTCGCGGCTTGGGCTGCGAAGTGCTCGCGCGCCATTCTGGCGCGGGTGGGCATTCTACCGGGACTTCCTATTGGCGGCTTTGATGAAGATCGGTTTCAACGAGAGCTTGTGGAGAATACAGACTACCGAAAATTCGATGACGGCCTACGTATGACAGTGGACTGCTCGACTGAACTCGCCGACGTCATAGACGCACGCCTGGAAGAGGCTCAGCGACGAGGTGCATGCCTTTTTGGGACGCATCGACAGCTGGCTGCAAATCTTACATGCTTTGTGCCATCACCCACGCGAGCTGATCACGTGCACTTCGTTGACGGTGCTTCCGGCGGCTACGCATACGCCGCAGCCAACTTGAAGCGAAATGTTGCGGGCGGAGAAGCACCTCAGTCTGAGCGCCGCTCTGCATGAGGCACAGCGCGACGTTGCGGGCGGCCTCCTTCTTGCTTTGGGATTGCTGTTCTCAGATATCCTTCTGGGCTTTACCCTTCTTGGCTATCCGCCGATAGTCGCTTGGATCCCGATTGTGCGCCTTTCGAAAAGCGCGCACAAAACTTGAACGGCTCTCGTACCCCGCATTGAGAGCAACGACGTCGATCGACATCGTCGTTGTCGTCAAATCGATCGCGGCCTGGCGCATTCTCAAGTCGCGCAAGATGGTCATCGGGGATTGTCCAAAGATGTCCGAGAAACGCGCCATGAACGCCGAACGACTCAACCCTGCACTGTGTGCCAAGCTTTGAACTGAATGGGCGGCTCCCGGCCGCGCCACCATATCTGCGAATGCGCGGGTGACCTGCCTGTCGGCAAGTATCGAAAATCGCTCAGTCCACCGCTGGGATGACTTGAGGGACCGTCGCACCAATGAGACAACGATCTGCTTGAGCAGAGACGCTGTCATGGCTCCAACGCCGACCTCTTGCTGTAGCAACTCGTCCATGGCCTCGCGAAGCTTGAGATCGATCCTGTCCGCCGGCTCGAATTGCTCGATGACCGGTTCGCGGAGTTCTCCGAACAGCCTCACAGACTGACCAAAGGATGCGTTGAAAAAGCCGCATATCTGGACGATTTCGGGTTGCTTGTTCGGCATGGCGACGCGGAGGATGCCGTCTTGACGAGTCCAGCAGTCTCTCGAAATGAGCTTCGGTGGGTTACTTCCACCGTCAACTTCGATCACGAACGGAGTGTTTGGCGGCACGATGATGAGCAAATGAGGGCTCAACGGTATCATCGGTCCGCCGTTGATCGAAATGCGTCCCACCCCACTTAAGTTGTAGTGGATCCCGGGTACGTCAATCGTCCCAAATTCGACTCGATGGCCGTGCGGCACCAAAATCTCAGTCAGCGCGATGACATCGATGTCGAGCGCCTGCATCAAGTTGTTGAGGTCTGTTGTAGACAATTTGACAGTGGAACCCGCGGGCGCCGAAAGGTTCTGCCCGATGAGAGCCTGCTTTGGAACCGCCTTCGAAGTGTGCATGACTGTGGTGGCCCTTTACTGCCGGCTACCGGCACCGATCGTGCTCCGAAACCTGTTCTCCAAGGATCAGCGGGGCGCCGCCATGCTGTTCGTACCACTGAACCTCGTTTCTTGCCATTAGACGAAATTTGGACCTGCGGAGAAAGCGAATGCTCCAATAGTCATTATGCTCCGGGGCTTTAGTTCCCCACTGTCATCCCGTGCGCGCTACAACGCGCGTGGGATGATGGGTAAGGACTAAGACGACGACTTCAGCGAATTTGTATCGATCGGCAGGCTGCGCACACGCTTGCCGGTCGCGGCGAAGATCGCATTGGTCACTGCAGCACTGACAATGGCTGTCGGAGCTTCACCAATGCCACCTGGAGCTTTTGCGTTCTTAATCAGGTGCGTCTCCACCACCGGTACCTCATCGATACGCATTGGCAGATAGCTGTCGAAATTGCTCTGCTCGACGCGTCCATCCTTGAAGGTGATCGAGCCATGGAGCGCAGCGGTCAGCCCGAAAAGCGTTCCACCCTGAACCTGTGCTTCGATCGTATCGGGATTGACGTACATGCCGCAATCAATCGCACAGACGATCCGCTTGACTTTGACAGAGCCATCGGCCGCCACCTCGACCTCGGCGACCTGCGAGGTGTAGCTTCCGTATGCGAATTGCACCGAAATCCCGCGGCCATGCCGCGCGGGGAGTGGTGATCCCCACCCAGCTTTTTCCGCAGCAAGCGACAGAACAGCAAGCGCTCGCGGATTGTGGCCAAGCAATCCCTTGCGATAGGCGACGGGATCCTGCTTCGCGGCATGCGCGAGCTCATCTATGAAGCTTTCGACCACAAAAACATTGTGAGTCGGTCCGACACCGCGCCACCAGGAAGTCCTGACACCAGGGGGCTCGACCCGGACAAAGTCGACGTGGATATTGGGCAGTGCATAGGGCGGCTCGGCCGCCGCTTCGATGGCATCGGGGTCCAATCCGTCCTTGAAGTAAGGGGGATAATAGCGGGCCATGACCGAGGAGCCGGCGATCCGATGCGTCCAGGCAACCGGCTTGCCGGCCGCATCAAGTCCGGCCGACAGCCGATCGAGATAGTACGGCCGATACATGTCGTGCTGAATGTCTTCCTCCCGGCTCCAGATCACTTTCAGCGGGCCGTCGACGTGCTTGGCGATCTTGACGGCGAGGATCGTGCCATCGGCTTCCAGCCTTCGACCGAAGCCACCGCCAATCAGGTGATTGTGAATTTTGATCGCATCCGTTGGCAGGCCGGTGAGTTCGGCCACCTGAGACTGCGTGATCGTAGGCGCCTGTGTCCCGACCCAAATGTCGCAACGATCCTTCTGCAGATGAACGGTACAGTTCATCGGCTCCATCGCCGCATGGGCCAGGAAAGGCACCTGATAGATGGCGTCAACCCGTTGCGCTGACGCCGCAAGTGCCTTCCCCACATCCCCGACGTTACGGGCAACGGCGCCCGGCTTTTTGGATTCCTCCTCCAATTGCTTGACGATATCGGCGTTGTTGACCTTGCCGTTCGGCCCGTCGTCCCACGTGATGGCGGCGGCCTCGAGCCCCTTCTTCGCCGCACCCATGTGATCCGCTACCATGGCAACAGCTTCATCGATATTGACCACCTGCCGGACGCCCTTCACTGCCAGCGCGGCCTTCTCGTCCACCGTTTTCGCTTTGCCACCGAGCACGGGCGAAATAGCAACCGCCGCGACCTTCATACCCGGCAGTCGCGTATCGATGCCGTAGAGCGCGCGCCCATCGACCTTTATTGCTGAATCCACGCGCCTGGCACGCGTGCCGATCAGGGTGAAATCCTTCGCATCCTTCAATTTGACGTTTGCCGCCGACGGCACAGGCAATTTCGCCGCCGCTGTCGCAAGTTCGCCGTAGCTCAGATGCTTCGAGCCTGACGCATCGAACACGACGCCGTCCTTGGCGCGGCAAGTCGCCGGATCGACATTCCAGCGCTTTGCCGCTGCCGCGATCAGCAGATTACGGCCTACTGCCCCCGCCTGACGCAGTGGTGTCCAGAAGGCGCGGACAGAGGCGGAACCACCTGTATTTTGAATGCCTATGATCGAGTTGACGTAAAGCGCATGATTTGGCGGCGCATGCTGAACCTGAATCTGGTCAAGCTTCACTTCCAGTTCTTCAGCGAGGAGCATCGAGAGCGACGTGTAAACCCCCTGTCCCATCTCGATCATCGGAATGACCAGGGTCACGGCGCCGGTTGGATTGATCCGTATAAATCCGTTCGGCGCGAAAGTACCCGTGACCTCGCTTTCGACCACCTGCGAAGCAGGCGCAGCGAAGACGGACTCGGTGCTCGCACCAGTCAGCGCAAAACCAAGCAGCAAACCCGTGCCCTGAAGAAAGGCGCGCCGCGACATCGCTGTTTCATCGACAATCTGCTCTTTCAGAACAAGCTCATCCATGATTTCAAACTCCTGCAGCATGCTTGATCGCTGCGCGGATGCGGTGATAGGTGCCGCATCGGCAGACATTGCCCGACATGGCAGCGTCGATGTCATCATCCGTCGGCTTCGGCGTGCCCTTCAGCAGCGCCGCCGCCGACATGATCTGGCCGGACTGGCAGTAGCCGCACTGCACCACCTCGAGCTCCAGCCACGCCTTCTGCAAGGGCGCGCCCTGCGGCGTCTGGCCGATCGCCTCGATGGTGGTGATCGCACTGTCGCCGACGCTGTCGACCGGCGTCTGGCAGGAGCGGACCGGCTGGCCGTCGAGATGCACGGTGCAGGCGCCGCACAGCGCCTGGCCGCAACCGAATTTGGTCCCGGTCATGTCGAGTACGTCGCGCAGCACCCACAGCAGCGGGACGTCGCCATCGACATCGACCTCATGAGGCGTGCTATTGATCCTTAACGTAAAAGCCATGGATGCCTCCGGAGCGCGTTGGGAGTGAGCGGTGTGCCAATCAACGTCACTCATGAAATCCGCGAAAGCTCTACGCATTGATCGCAACGCGGGACGAAGCTTTCCAATAGCCGGCATGTATAGTTTCCATAGCAATGGGGAATGCTCGCAAACCGGATGGCTAAGCAGGAAACTGACAGAGCCTGTGTTCGCCTCGGGCGGCTCGCCGCGGGCCGGAGACAAATTGCGGAATCACTGAGCGGGGGAGAACGAAAGCTTCTGGCGTTCACTCGCGTGTTGCTCGGGGCCAGCATCTACTTGGTCGATGGACCTACGGAAGGCCTGATGCCTGGAGCATGATCCGGAAAAGTGGATACCGGTTTTCCGAAAGATCATGCTCAAACAAAGAGCTGGAGCGAGATGACGATTCGAAGAAAAGTCATCACGCTCTAAGAGCGTGGATGAGATCGGGGAATTGATGGTTACCCGGCCGCCGGCGCTGCACGAACGTCGCGCCGACAAACAGTGGCCGCACAGGGAGGATCGTAACGACACTCGTGCCGGAGCATACTGATCGGTAGTTGGTGGGCCGAAGCCAGCTCTTCTCGCGATAACGCATCGTGCAACGTCGTTGCCAGATGTGACTGCCGGATGGCCGCTCGGCACCATCCGATTCGTGTCTTGCCGACTTTGCAGTGAAACTTAAGATTTCCGCGACATTCAAGCGCGCGACGGTGGAGGGCGCTTCATGGTCAAAAGCTCCGTCACATCATGCCGATCATCTGCGGATGAGATCGCAACTGTCAGGAATTTCCCGTCCGGGTATGTTTGGGCTTCATCGTAAAGCTTGACCAACTGCGAGCGCCAGACAAAACGGCGCTCCTCAAACTTGACTCGTTCTGCTCCCCCCAAGACCACCACGGCCGAAAACCGCCTATATTCCGGTACGAAGGTGCAAAACGCCCTTGTTTTCTTGTAGCGTAGGGACCAGCCGCGCTTCTTGCCGCCATAGAGCCATTCCGGCGCGAAGACACCGGGGTAGAATTCCTCGATCCAGTTCTGCAGGGAGGCCCAATGCTTGAACGCGCCCGGTCCGATCCAGTCGCGGACAGTGCTATCATCGGGCGATGCTGATTTGTCAGTGATCCTGTCACCGAACTGGGGGGAATGTTCCATGCCGCTTTCCTTCAGTCACAACTTCTTCACGAGGTTCGGAAGACTTGGCGGCCGACCCTGATCTTGCGCGAAAGGTGTGTCGCGATGTTCCCAAGGTTTGATTCTGTGTTGCGCAAGTTCTGTCACGGACCTCTCTCCACCATTGGGGCATAGGCAAGTTGCCCGTCAAAGCTGAAATGCGGCGCGTGGATTTGCGGACACGGAATCTGGATGTCCGGTCCGTTCTTCGAAGACAGGACTGTGCTCGTTGACCGGCATTTGAGCCTGGTCTGTTCAAGCGAGACGCGTGCGACATAGAACGCCTAGGTGTTTGAGTTAACGATCCGCGCTTGCGAAGACGAAGGCATCTTTCACCGTAGTTCGCTCCCGGCCAGGTCTTGGTTGGGAAGCCTGCACTAGCTTGCTCCTGCCGCGTTCGAAGCATACCGGCGGCCCCCGCGCGCCCGAAACGCCCTCGCGCACTTCTCGAACCGCCGATACCTACTTCACGGCAATTGCGAGCGGAGGAAGTTTGTGGGAGCGCCTGCGTCCAGGATTTGAACCTATGCAGGGTCCTTTCGAGCCGGTGACAAATAGCGTATGAACGGCGGCTTTTGACGAGCTACAAGGGGTCCAAGTTGCGAGTTAGGCCGCCCTCAGTAGAACAGCGCTTGCGAAATGATGGGTCTAGCGCGGAAGCGGCCGCGGACTCGACCGCCCGATTCGTTGTTCTCCATGAGGCGCCCAACGCATCCAAAGCGTCGTGACCGCCAACCCCTATCCCGGTCAGCGAATGAAAGCTTTGGACCCCGCCTCATGTGACCTGGCGGCTGCTTAGTTGATGACTTCGGGATTGGCGGAAGCGAAACCCATTTCCGACCGTAGCCCAGACGGTGGGTTTTGCCCTAAGCAGGTCAAAAATACTCTATCTTTCAACGGAAGTTGACTGACACTCTCTCCGCCAGCTCCTTTGCGCCCTTCACATCAACGACATACCGCGGACCTGCCGATCGGCATCGTTCGACGGGCCGCGCGTCGCGAATCCAGTGCTCGCCGCCAGCGCTCAATGTTCCACGAGTGGCGGCACCCATCACGCCGGTGGTGCGGCCGCGATCGGCCTCGCTCCAGCAGCTGCCAGCGCAGATCCCGACCAACGAACAGGAAGCCCTCGCGCCGGAAAGCGCGAACGCGAGCCGCGGTGCCGACCAAATACGGATGTGCAATTACGGCTTGTCGAGGATCGCGTCGATCATCCTGTTTATTGCCTCGCGCGCATCCATCCGCATTCTCGGATTGGGCTTGACCAATTGCAGAATGACATGACCATGCACCTCGACCAGCATCCGATCGACGGTCTCTTCGACCGGTAGGTCGCCACGGATTTCGCCGAGCTCCTTGCCTTCCCTGAAGAGCTTGATCCAGAACCGGCGCTGCTTGTCGAAGCGTCTGGTTTGAATCGCCTGAATTTCAGCGTCGCGGGTGCTCATTGCGACATAGTTTATCCAGAATCGCCACCAGCGCTCCTTGGGCGACTGCAATGCGTAGGATAGAGCAATGCGGCGAAGCTGGGCAGCTGGCGAGCCCTTATACTGATCCCAGTCGTCCGGCAATTCATAACCAGATTCCAGCGCAGCGGCGATCAATGCTTCCTTGCTGCGAAAATGGTACGTGATGGTGCCCAGACTTACCTTGGCAGCATCGGCAACTTGTCGCATCGTGAGATTCTCGATCCCTTGCTCCGCAATGAGATCATACACCACGCCGGCAATATGCTTCTGCTGCAATTGCCCGCGAGTTTCAGGCGGTGGTGTCCGTTTGAAGGAATTGACGCTCATTTGCGTTGTTGCGCTCGTGCGTTAGGTCGCCACGCTTGGCGTGTCAGTGTCGTAAGCGGAATAGCGACCGCAATTCAGTCTTGATCACCTTGCCGGTACTGTTCCTCGGCAATTCGCGCAAGAACACCACGTGCTTCGGCTTCTTGTAGCTCGCCAGCTCAGAGGCGCACCATCGAATCAATTCGTCCTCGGTGAGCATCACATCCACCTCAGGCTCGATGAACGCGGCAACGGCTTCTCCCTAAACGTCGTCGGGGACGCCTACGACGGCGGCGTCGGCAACCCCGCTATATCGGAGCAGCACTTGCTCGACCTCCTTGGAGTAGATGTTGTATCCGCCGGATAGCACCATGTCCTTCTTGCGGTCGACAATATAGAGAAATCCATCCGCGTCGAAACGGCCGATATCGCCTGTCTTGAACCAGCCTTCCTGGAAGGCGTCTCGCATCGCCTGCGGTTGATTGAAGTAAGTCCTGAACAGCAGATATTGTCCGGGCAACCCGCATCTGACCCAAATCTCGCCTGCTTCGCCGGTGTTGACCGTCTGTCCGTCTGCATCGACGAGGCGCATTTCGACGCCGGGAGTGACGCGACCGACCGAAGCCCCATGGTCGAACTGTTCGTCCGGCTTGAGCATCGCCAGCGAGCCGGCCTCCGTCATTGCGAAAAATGAAAATATCTCGAGCTTCGGCAGCGCCTTTAGCAAACGCTGCTTGATCTCGGCTGGAAAGGCCTCGCCCGTTGCGACCAGCACGCGCAATGAACTGAATCGGGTCGGTTCAGCCTCGATGACGGGCAACATCATTCTTCCGACGGTCGGAACGATCGAAATCAAGCTGATCTTTTCGGCCTCGATCAGTTGCATCGCTTCATTCACGTCAAAGCGCGGCATGATATACAGTGTCGCGCCCAACACGGCCATGTTGCCGACCCGTGCAAATGCCGTGCGATGCGCAAGCGGCGTCGTCACGACGATGCGATCATCGGGCGACAGCTTCCAATACATCGCGTTCAGGAAGCCGTTTCCGACGATATAGTTCGCCTGCGTGGTGACGACGCCCTTGGGGTGTCCAGTCGTACCGGACGTGTAGGAAATCATGCAATCGTCGTGCTCGGAAGGCAGTTCAATTGGTTCCGGTTGACATGCGAGCATCGACGCAATGGAAAGTTCAGTCGGGTCGTCGGAAGGCCCGACCACGAAGCGGCGGACGGCGCCTCCACGGCAGATATGATCGACCACTTCACGCTCGCCTTCGCTGAAGAAGACCGCGGCTGGCGCCGCGTCAGCAAAGATGGTCGCAATCTCGTTGGTCGACAATCGCATGTTGATCGGCATCGCCAGCGCGCCACTCTTCACGATCGCGAAGAACACTGTGACGAACTCGCAGCAATTGGGCAGGCACATTGCCACCCGATCACCGATAGCAACGCCCGACTTCCGCAGTGCGGTCGCTATACGATCACTGTCCTCGTACAATTGACGAAACGTCACGCGGGTCTCGCCGCAGACGAGTGCGGCTTTGTCAGGGAACGCCTGCGCTTGCGCAGCCAGATAAGATGCAAGCTTCACGGCGCGACCCGTACAGGGGCGAAGTCGGGATAGACGGTCTCGTCGTTTAGCCGGTCCCAGCGAACCTCGACCGGCATGCCGATGACAACTTCGTCCTCTGAACAATCGACGAGATTGCACAGAAACCGCACTCCCTCCGCGAGGTCGACATAGGCACACAGGTAAGGCACCCGCGCCTCATGACCGGGCCAGGGCGAGCGCGTTACCGTCCACGAATAGACTGTGCCCTTTCCCGAGGTCTCGCGCCATTCGATCGTATGTCGGCCGGTATAGAGACTAATCGGCCGCGGATAGTGCTGGTATCTTTGCGTCTGTGTGCAGAACTGCAGCATGAGTTTGCCGCGCTTGGCCCCGCCCCAAAACTCCTTGGTATCGAGATAGGAGCCGATCTTCGGCAGTGGACGCTGGGGCTTGATGTTGTCGTTGATCATATTATTGCTCCAGGATCATCACGCCGGACGTACACCAGTTGCGCGCGTAGGGAATGCCGCCGATGCCGGTCACCATAGCATTCCGGGTTCTCTTGATTTGGCGCGGGCCGCCGTCACCAAACATTTGCCGAACGGCCTCAACCAGATTGAGCCCGCCGCCCGCGAGACCTGGTTGACCCGCAGATATCTGACCGCCTCCGGTGTTGAGGGGCAAATCGCCCTTGAACGTCATGTCCCGGCTCAGGACAAAATCCGCACCCGCACCCTGTGGGCAGAAGCCAATCTGCTCAAGCTGCAACATGATGGCGATAATGAAGTCGTCGTATGGATGGAACGACTGGATGTCCGAAGCTTCGAGCCCGGCCTGCTTGAGCGCCCGCGGGCCGACCTCAAGAAACCCGGAATCCATGATTTCAGTCATCGGCTCGGTCACCTTGTAGTGCGTCCTTTCCGCGTAGCCCGTCGGATAGACCGCCTTGAGACCCCGCCTCGTCGCTTCCGCTGCCGACATCACCAGAACGGCATTCGCACCATCACAGACCATGACGCTGTCCAGCACACGCAGCGGGTCGGAGACCAACTTCGAATTCAGATAGTCGTGCTCGGTCATCGGCTTGCGCAGGCGCGGGCAAGCATTGTCATTCAAGATCGAGTGCTGCCGCTGGGTGACCGCCAGCTTTGCCAATGCGTCCCTGTTCAAGCCGTAGAGATGGTCATAGCGGCGCATGATCATGCCGAAGGCGCCGACAGGTCCGCGCAAGCCGGTTGGATATTGAAACTCGTGCCGCTGTGCACCTTGCTCCGGCGTCGCGCCACTGGATTGCGCGTCTGCTGCAAGAACCAACGCAATCGAGCACATGCCGCCGCGGATCGCCATTGCTGCCCGCGCTACGCCGCCGATGCTCGATACGCCGCCCAATCCCATCAGTTCGAGCCAGCTCGGCGAGATGCCCAGTACGTCCGCCATGTATTGCGCCCAAAATGGATTCGCGCTCTCGCTCATGGTCTCCGAAACGGAAAGCCCATCGATTTCAGACTTATCGACATTGGTCCGGACCAAGATCTCGTCGAGAGCGTCTCCCGCAAGCTCATAGGATGTACGCCCGGTGCGGACATCTATTTTTGTTTCAGAGTACCCTACGATCGCAACGTCTCTCATGGCGCCCTCTATCCGTCGACAGCAAACTGTACATCTGTACGAATAGTCGTACAAGTGTACAAATTGGATGCGCGCCGGCAGGACAGGCGACTGCTTCCGCGACATCCAGTGGGCCCGGTTGTCCGCCTCACGCTTCCGTCGAAGCAGGCCACCACGCGGATTCCGTTTCTGCGTTTGACGAGTGCCGGCGCGGACGGGCAGCGCGGCCAGCGAAAAATGACTGAGATCGAACCCTCAGGAGGTGGGCGCGCTTTCAGAGATCAGTGTGCCGAGTTCACCAAATTCCTTGAGGATGTCGGAAACTTCGGCGCCTGCTGCTTCAGACAGGGGAGACTGCGGTTCAGCGGGCAATCCGACGTCGTATCCCTGCAAGCCAAGGCCATACTTGATGCAGGCTGCCAGGTTGAACCTTGCGAAGACCTCGTTGACGCGCCATAGCCGGCGTTGAAGAGCAGCCGCCTCTTCCCAGCGCCCGGCGACTGACAGATCATAAAGTCTGACGCTCGTGCGGGGCAGGATGCAGGCCGGACCTGCCATCCATCCCAATCCTCCCAGCATCATGACGGCAACCGGAACGTGAGAAGAAGCTGCAAAGATGCCAAGTTGGGGGCATCGGTTCATGATTGAAAGGAGCCGCCCCGTGTTGTTGGAGGCGTCTTTCACGTACTGAATTTGGGGATGGTTGGCGAGGCGTTCGATAACGTCAATCGAAAGGTCGGTCTTCTGGAACTGGGGATTTGTGTAGATCAAGAGTGGCAAAGCGACCGAATCCGCAACGGCACGAAAGTAGCTTTCGATTTGCCTCTCATCCAACGGGAAGTATGACTCGAGTACCAGGAGGATGCAGTCAGCTCCCAGTTCCTTGCAGCGCCTGGCTTGCCGGATGGCCTCGCGAGTCGTGGTGGCTGCGACGCCGGCGATAACAGGCACCCGCCCTTGGGTCGCATCGGCAGTGTGTCGCACGACGTCGGCACGAGCGTCGGCATTGAGATAGGCATATTCGCCCGTCGAACCGAGAGCTGCGAGACCATGCACGCCGGCCTTGATCAGATCATCGCAAATGGCCCGTAACGCGGGACCATTGACAGTCCCGTCGCTTCGAAGCGGCGTCGGAAGATAGGGAAACACTCCTCGAAACTTCGTCATAGACCGCTCCGCCCAGGTGCATCTGCCGCAAAGTATACCTATGTTGACTATTTGGTCAACTAAGGACATCATGCGGCGGAAACAATCTGGCCCCGGCTCTGCGGAGGGGTGGCGAACAGAGGAGATGGTTTGCATGGCCATGACCATGAACGGCGAAGTCCAGCTTCTGGCGTCTCGTGAGGCGGTATGGGCGAAGTTGAACGATCCCGAGGTGCTCAAGGCGTGCATTCCCGGTTGCGAGGAGCTTGAACCGACGGACGACGGCGGCTTTCGTGCGGTCGCCAAAATGAAGGTCGGCCCGGTGTCGGCCCGCTTCAAGGGACGCGTAACGCTTAGCGATCTCGACCCGCCCAATGGCTACAAGATTTCCGGTGAAGGAGAGGGCGGAGTCGCCGGCTTCGCCAAAGGAGGTGCGACGGTGCTTTTGGTTGAAAAGGACGGTGGCACGCTGCTGACCTACAATGTCGAAGCCCAAATCGGCGGGAAGCTTGCGCAGTTGGGGCAGCGCCTGATCCTTGGCTCGGCCAAAAAACTGGCAGACCAGTTTTTCGGCAACTTTGCCAAAGAAGTACAGATCTGAGTCATTTGACGGGCCGATCACGCATTCCACGAACCGACGTCCCCCGAGACGATCCTAGAGGGCAGCGCGGATCGACGCGGTGAGCAGCAGCTCCGGTAAGACCGCCAGTCTGCCTCTATGTTGACTAGTTAGTCAACATAGAGTACAACCCGGATGACGTGGCGGCACCAGTTGTGGTCGGCTTTTCCATCTAAGGCGATATGCGAAAGGTTGGGCCGGTGCCCGCCGACGCTAGGCGAAACCAGATTGTTTTGAAGACAGGAGAACTAGATGGCTACGGCAAGGCACGCTCGCTCGAAGGAGCTTGAATCGGCTTCATTGGAGCAGATCATGGATCGCTACGTCGCGCGTTATGCCGACCGCCGCGCGGATTGGGCGGCGTTCGAGGACGCCAAGATCGAAGGCTTCAAGCGCGCGCAACACCGCTTCATCGGCGCTGGCGGCTCGGGCAAGCACAACGACGTCGCGGCGATCCCGCCCGGGAATTTCACTCTTTCGATCATGTTCGTCCCTCCCGGGCAGGGCAATGCCGCTCATACCCATGAGGTCGAAGAAGTATTCTTTGTCCTGCAGGGGCACCTCGACGTCTTCGTGCAGGACGAAGATGGCCGCAAGATCAGCAAACGCCTGGGTCCATGGGAATGCATTTCCTGTCCGGCCGGTGTGATCCACGGCTACGATAACAACAGTCTCGAGCCCGTCTACTTCCAGGTCATGCTCGGTCGCGCCAAGCCCGAAACGATGGGGTACGCGGATGACGAGCTCTACAAGCGCCGCGATGAGCACTTGAAGGCGTCGTAGGAGGCCAGTTTCTCCCGAGCGCCTGAGCCTTTCTGTGACGGAGGGGATGGCGCTGAACTCGGGCCGGCGGATCACGCAAGGATCAGGCCGGCCCGCTTTTTGATCGTTTGGATCAAGCTGTACGGCGCCAGCACGGATGTTTTCGGATTAGACGGCAAGGTCGCTGATCGAATCGAAGCCGAAATCTCGCCGAACGCGCCGCGCGCCACAAACGAGTGATTGTTGCCGTCGGCGGCAGGATCGACAATCAAGCGCACTTTCGTTTTCTCGAAGCCGAGCCCGGCCAGCGCCAGTGCCGCGACGACGTTGGCATTCTGCGGAAACTGGAGCGCGGCCGTTCGTGCATCGGATTCGAAAAACGCGGTCGCCTGCCTGACGGAGATCAGATCGATCAATTGCTCCGCCCGGGTACCTTTCCAAGCCTGCGGCGCCTTGCGGCCGGAATATTCCACCGAATCGAGGCCGGCTTCACGAGCGGCGCTGACCGCATCGATGCCGCCGAGTGCGCCGCCTGGTATCAGCAGGCGGCCGCCTCCATCCGCTGCTGCCTTTCGCAGCGCATGCTCAAGTACCGAATCTGCCAACGCGCCGACTGAAGCGACCAGAAGATCCGTTCCGTGCCGGAGGATGGCTTCGCCAACGTCGCGCAAGCTCCCGTGACCCGCGCACTCGACCACCAGTTCGGGGCCGGTTGCCAGGAGAGCTTCGAGGCTGTCGACGACGGGAACTGAACACGCTTCGGGGCGTGGGAGCGAAAACGCCGCGCTCACCTCGATGGACCGATCGGCTTGCAGATGCTCGATGACAAAGCTTCCAATCGCCCCGAAACCAATGACCGCAACCCTCATGATGGCCTCCAATCCCGGACGATTACGCATCTCCAAATCATGTTGACTATATAGTCAACATAGTGTCAAGCTTTCGGCTTCTGCACGCAAGCCGTGCCGAAAACTCCGCGCGATCGAGGTCGCGCTCCTGGGCGGCTTCACTCAAACGGGAAGAAGAAGATGACCACGACTGATGTCGGTACCTCGGCTTCGACGGCAGCGTCCGCAATGGATCAGGTATTCCCTGTGAGAAACCCTTACAGCGGCGGCGTCGCTTTCAACGTACGACCTGGCGGTCCGGCTCGGCTCGCGAGCAGTGTGCGCGTAGCGAAAACGGCGTTCCGGACGTATCTCAGGACTCCCGCCCATCAGCGCGCCGCATGGCTCAGCGGGGCCGCAGCTGCAATGGAGAGCGTGGCCGTCGACCTCGTCGAGATGACCATCGCTCATATCGGCAAACCCCGTAAGGCAGCCGAAATGGAGGTCAAGCGCAGTGTCGCGTTTGTCCGCGCCTGTGCGACGCATTTGCACAGCTTGAAAGGCGAGCTGGTGCCGGTCGACATGGTGCCCAACGGCGCGGCGTTGTTCGGCTTTACTCGTCGCGTGCCGTATGGCGTGGTGGCTGCGGTCACGCCGTTTAACGCGCCCTCGAACCTCTTGGTGCAAAAGCTTGCTCCCGCGCTGATTACCGGCAACGCGGTCATCATCAAGCCATGCCTGGAAGGCACGGAGATCGCTGGAGCAATCGCCAAGGCTTTCATCGCCGGCGGCGTCCCGGAGGGGCTGGTGCAAGTCCTTCCCGGTGATCGCGAGGAGGCGCTTGGCTTGGCCGCTCACTCCGATGTCGATGTCGTCACCTTGACCGGAGGCACTGCCGCAGGGGATGCGCTGGCCCGGGCAGCCGGCGCGAAGCGATTTATCGGCGAGCTGGGTGGAAACTCACCAAACATCGTTCTTGCCGATGCCGATCTCGAGGATGCGGTGAAGCGCATCGTTCCGTCGTCGTTCGAGGCGAGCGGTCAGCAATGTATCTCGACGCAGCGCATCATTGTGGAAGCGTCAGTATTCGACGCATTCCTTCGACGCTTCATTGATGCGGCAAAGCGCCTCAAAGTGGGCGACCCGACGCTACCTGACACCGATCTCGGTCCAGTCGTCTCGTCGCGCGCAGCCGCAAGGATCACCGCGATGATCGATGACGCGCGTGGTCGCGGTTGTCGGGTCGAGACCTGCGGTGAAGTGGTCGATTGCATAATTCCGCCGACGATCGTGGTTGATCCGCCCGTAGGCACCCGGTTGATCAGGGAAGAGGTATTCGGACCCGTCGTTGTGGTGATGCGCGCCAGCGATATCGATGATGCGATCCGCATAGCAAATGATTGTGAGTTCGGTCTGCAGGGATCGTGCTTTACGTCAAGCCTCGCGAACGCGTTGCGGATGTCCGAGGAAGTCCACGTCGGCTCACTCTGGATCAACGAAGCGAGCCGCTTCCGGCTCGACAATTATCCCTTTGGCGGCGTCGGTCGATCCGGAGTTGGACGCGAGGGGCTGCCCTACGCGTTCGAGGAATACACGCAGCCGAAATTCACCGGCATTCGGCTACCTTGAGCAGATCGCGATCGGGCTCCGGCAGACGCAGAAACCCGGGGACAAGGTGAACGCCCTCAGAAAGGGGGCCGTGACGCGATCTTGCATCAGGCGGGTTGAACCGAGGTCGCGTCGCACGTTTCAGCGATAAAGTCGAGGCAGGCCTGGCCCAGAACGTCCTCGGCGGTGTCGAAGTGCGCGATGATCGACGTGTGATTGTGGCCTTTCATCCAGGCGAACGGCGGTGCATGACCCTTCGCCGCCCCCAGTCGGTGGGCAAGCTCGAAGCAGTATACGTCGATCAGCGGATTTTCGAACTCGGAGCATGCGACGAAGGTCGGCGGACTAGAACTATCGACATGCGAAACGGGCGAGACATCGTCATAGGTCGAAACGTCAGGCCCGTAATATTCGGTGACACGCTTGGCATTGGGGTTGTCCGCTCTCGCATCCGCCCGTACGCGGCCGCTGACGATCAGAACGCCCGCGAGGCCATGCCCCGTCGCGGGCTGGTGCCGTCTATCATAGGCATAGCTTCCGACATGAGCGCCGCCGGCGGAGTGTCCCATCAGAAATATCCGATTGGGGTCGACACCCAGGTTTGCCGCGTTGTTCCGCATCCAATGCACGATGGCCGCGATGTCCCGGGTGGCTTCGGGATACCGCGCGTCGGGCGCCAGGCGATAGCCGGCGTTGATGCCGACGATCCCGTGGCGCGCGAAGTAATAGAGTACGTTCGCGTATATCTCCGTGCTGCGATGGCGGCTGCCCTCGGTGAACGCGCCGCCATGGACAAAAATCAGACCGGGCCGCGTTGTGGAACTGCCGTCAGCCGGTTGGAATACCTCGAACGCCTGCCGTTCGTGCGTTCCATATCTCACCGTCTCAGCCTGGATCCCGTCTTTCGGTGAAGACTTCAACACCCGGCTGAATTCCTCCACCATCAGCCTCACATGGCCCGTGGTGTCGCTCGCCCACTTTGGGCCAATCTCGGCCATCAGGACGCGGAGATCGGAAGGAATCTCGGGGCGCTTGGTCATCAGTCGACGTACCATCGTGTGTCTTCGCTGGTTCGCCAGTTACAGCTTGAGCAGTCGTCTGGCGTTATTGCCGACCAATTTACGTTTGTCGTCGATCGAAAGCTGAAGTTCTCGGATCCAGTTCATTCCATCCTTATTGTCGACGTAAGGGTAATCCACGGCGAACATGATGCGGTCGATGCCGAGCTCGAGCATGGTGCAGGTCAACGCCGGCGTCGAAAAGAAGCCGCTGCAGGTCACGTGGAAATGCTGGCTGAACTGCCTACGGAAGCCCAAGCCTTCCTGACCAGGGCGGGCCAAGGCCTGGTCAATGCGCCAGAGCAAGAACGGCAAGGTCTCGCCAAAGTGGCCGAGGATGATCTGTAGCCTTGGGTACTTTTCCAACGCACGGCTCAACACGAGCCGAATCGCCGCGGTCGCCGTTTCAACGGTAAATCCCCAAGCCGGCCGGATCACCGTGGGAAAATCGCGCGCATAGTCCTCGTAATAATACTTGGTGACCTCGGAATGTGGCACCGACGGATGCAGATAGATCGGCACATCGAGCTTTTCGGCGACCTCGAAGATTGGCCAGAAGCGTTTGTCGTCGATGAACAGGCCGTTGGTTAGCCCGTGAATCATTGCGCCCTTGAACTTGAGCTCATTGACGCAGCGTTCGAGTTCCCGCGCCGCCTGCTCGGGCACCGGTGTCGGCAGAGCAGCAAACGCGGCAAATCGACCGGGATGTCTGGCGCACGCCTCCGCAAGGCGATCATTGACCCGTTTCGTTAAGTCGACCGCGATTTCAGGCCGCAGCTTTTGGGCTGCGGGCGCTCCATGGGAGAGCACCTGGACGTCGATTCCCGCCTCATCCATCGCACAAAGCCTGGTGTCGCCGATCTCGGCAAGCTGATCGGCCACATGAGAGTTGTTCTCGCCGGCTGGGAAATGCCGCGCCATCTCGGGGTCCCAATAGTGTTCCTCGATGGCGATCACTGGTGTATCGTTGAACATGGCGAATGCCTCTTTTTGTACCTCTGGCCGGCGCTGGCTCCGGTGAGGTCGATCCACGGGCCGTCTCCGGTTGCGTCCAAAGCCTATTCGTTTGTTGACTATATAGTCAACATAAGACATAGTCCGGCCACGCCGTGAAGCGCTGATCCGGCGATGGCTGGGCCGAGCGAATTGCGAGCGCTCCTTTTCGTTCTTATTGGGTCGCGATGCAGACCGTAAGTCGGCCCATCGCGCATTGGTGGAGACAGAATGAAGCCGCCCGCTTTCGAATACGCCGCGCCCTCGACACTGGCTGAGGCCGTCAGCCTTCTCGCTTCGCGCAACGGAAATGCCAAGGTGATTTCCGGCGGTCAGAGCCTGATGCCGATGCTCGCATATCGTTTGGCTGCACCTGAGCTGCTCGTGGATTTGAGGCACCTGAAAGACCTCGCTGCGATCCGGATCGAGGCGGACGGCGTCCGGCTGGGTGCAAAAGTGAGGTGGTGCGATATCGAAAATGACCGGCGGCTCGCGGTCAGCCATCCGCTGCTCGCCGAAGCCATCAAGCACGTTGCCCACTACCAGATCCGCAATCGCGGCACCGTGGGCGGTTCGGTGGCGCATGCCGATCCATCGGCCGAGATGCCCGGCGTCGCCCTGACTTGCGATGCGCGCATGACGATCGTCGGCCCCGCCGGCACGCGCGTCGAGGCGGCGGCGGATTTCTTCACCGGTCCGCTGGAGACCAGCCTTGAGCCGGACGAAATTCTCACCGAGGTGCATTTGCCGGCGTGGCCGGCGGAACGACGGTGGGCATTCCTCGAATTTGCGCGTCGCAAGGGCGATTTCGCGATCGCTGGCGTTGCTCTTCATTACGATCTCGATGGCGGCGGCCGCATCACCGATGCGCATATCGGCGCGATTGGGATCGCCGACCGGCCAATCCGGCTCGCCGAAGCCGAAGCGGTGCTGAATGGCAATCAGGTGACCGATAAGTTGATTGCGATGGCTTCGGCAAAGGCACGGCAAACCGTCGATCCGCCGAGCGACATTCATGCGCCTGGCGCATACCGTGCAGCCCTTGTCGCGACGCTGCTCAGTCGCGGTTTAAAGAAGTCGGCCGTTTAGGAGTTTTAGATGAAGATCGAATTCAGCCTCAACGGAAAACCCGTCAGTGCCGACGTTGAACCTCGTACCACGCTTGCCGATTGCATCCGGGACGATCTTGGCCAAACCGGTACCCACTTGGCATGCGAGCACGGCGTCTGCGGCGCTTGCACGGTGCTGGTGAACGATGAGGCCGTCCGCTCCTGCCTTATGCTCGCAGTCCAGGCACAGGGCGAGCGAGTTGTAACGGTCGAGGGGCTTTCCGGAGATGAACTGACGCCATTGCAGACCGCGTTCCGCAAGCATCACGGATTGCAGTGTGGCTTCTGTACGCCAGGCTTCATCACCACGGCGCATGCGCTGTTGAGCCATGAGCCGTATGCGGACGAGGAGCGGATACGAGAAGTCCTTTCAGGCAACCTCTGCCGATGCTCGGGATATGTCCCGATCGTCGAGGCGGTGCTCGAAGCGCGCAGTTCTTACCAGGTTCCCGGGAGCAAGTGATGAAGGCCTCCAACTCGTATATTGGCCGCCCGATGGAGCGGGTCGAAGACTTGCGCCTGCTTCGCGGCAGGGGCACGTACGTCGCAGACGTCAACCGGCCGAACCAGCTTTATGCGGTGATCTTGCGGAGTTCGACGGCGCACGGCTTGATCAAATCGATCGATAGCAGCGCGGCGCTCGCGCTGCCAGGGGTACATCGCGTACTGACCGGCAAGGATCTGGGGGACAACGTTCCGCGGATTCCGCTGCGCTTGCAGCCGTTGCCGCAGCTCGAAACGTTTCATCAGCCGGTGATCGCCGATGGCAAAGTCCGCTATGTCGGTGAGCCTGTCGCGGTCGTGATTGCCGACAGCGCGGCCATGGCTGAGGATGCGCTGGAGCATATCATTTTGGATATCGAGCCGCTGCCAGCCGTGGCCAATCGCGAGCATGCCGAAGCCAAGCGATCCGTATTGTTCGAAGATCATGGTTCCAACGTCGCGATCACCTGGAAGGCGTTTCGCGGCGATGCCGACGATGCGTTCAAGAACGCGGACTACATCCGCCGGGAGACGTTCAAGGTCCAACGCCACGCTGCAATGTTCATGGAGCCGCGAGGCTTCGTGGCCGAATGGGATGCGGTGGCCGGGAAACTGACGGTGTGGGGCGCGGCAAAGACTGCCTGGCATAACCGCCGCACGCTTGCCGCCCAGCTCGACCTGCCGATCGAGGCGGTGGATCTCATCGAGGTCGATGTCGGTGGCGGCTTTGGTTCGCGTGGCGAGTTCTACCCGGAAGACTACCTCATCCCTGCAGCCGCGCGCATCGTAGGCCGTCCGGTGAAATGGACTGAGGATCGCCGCGAACACCTCATGAGCGCCAACCACGCGCGCGATATGGAATGCGACGTCGAATTCGCGACGACGCGTGACGGTCGCTTCATAGGTCTGCGTGGGCAAATCTGGTCGGATATCGGCGCCTACGTGCGCACCAACGGATCGGTCGGTCCACGGAATATCGCGCAATATATGTGCGGTCCATACTGCATGGAGCATGTCGACCTGAAGAGCTCGATGCTGACCACCAACAAGACGCCGTGCGGGACCTATCGCGGCCCAGGGCGCTACGAGACCGATTTCGTCCGCGAACGCATGATCGATCTGGCCGCCCAGGACTTGAAGATCGATCGGATCGAACTTCGTCGTCGCAATCTGGTGGCCGACGCGCAAATGCCTTATCCGCTGCCTTCGATCACGCCCTACGACAGCTCGACCGAGCTCGATAGTGGCGATTATCACACCGTTTTTGACCGCTGCTTGAAAGAATTCGACTGGGAAGAAAAGAAAAAGCTGAGTGGTAAGTTGATCGACGGTTACTACCACGGCATCGCGATCGGCAGCTTCATCGAGGGTGGCGCGGCGGGGCCAAAGGAAGAAGTGCGCCTGGTGCTGGAAACCGACGGTGCGCTGTCGGTGTATATGGGATCATCCTCGGTGGGGCAGGGCCTGGAAACCATCATGGCCCAGATCGCGGCCGACGCGATGGAGATGCCTTACCACAAGATAACGATCCTTCATGGATCGACCGCCTACGTGAAAGATGGTTACGGGGCGTATCACTCTCGTTCGACCGTGATGGGCGGCTCGGCCATTCTGTTGGGCGCCGAAAAGCTCAAGGAGCTGATCAGGAAAACGGCAGCGGAGCGGCTCGGCTGCAAGCCGGAGGAAGTGATCGTCGATAGCGAACGCGCCAGCTTCGATGGGAACCAGCTTTCGTTTGCGGATCTGTCGGAAGCCCCCCTTGAGGTCGAGGCCGAATTCTTCAATAAAAAATATACCTGGGCTTATGGCACGCAAGCTGCGCACGTCGCCGTCGATCCAGGCACGGGTCATGTCAAGGTGATAGAGGTCATGTCGGTCGAGGATGTTGGCCGCATGATAAATCCGCTGACCTTGCACGGTCAGGCTATCGGTTCGATGGTTCAAGGCCTCGGCGGCGCCTTCCTCGAGCACTTGGTGTATGACGACGAAGGACAGCTCCTGACGGGCTCTTTTGCCGACTATCTGCTGCCCACCGCCTCGGACTTTCCGAAACTGGATTCGGTGACGCTTGAGCTCAGGCCGTGCCCGAACAACCCGCTCGGTGCCAAGGGCGCCGGCGAGGGTGGGCTTATTCCGGTGGGGGGGCTTATGGCCAACGCGGTGGCGGACGCGCTGTCCCATCTCAATGTTCAACCGATGCAGCTGCCGCTGTCGCCGCCGCGGATCTGGCAACTGGTCGAGGAGGCGGAGGCATCGCACGCTAAAACCTAGTCATTTTGCATTTGATTTTCGGGTGCGGTTGCGCTCTGTTCGTGCAGCAAAATGGGAGCGTCCCCAGCCTGAGCGTCGGTGAATGCAAAGGCCGTTGGCGAAATGAATGCTTCCAGGGTATTGCTCTTGTAGACGAAGGGAGCCGCGTCTTGGCGCGTCGTAGCAGTGATCCGGCTCGCGTACGCGAGAAGATCTTGAAGCTGGCGATCGAAGAATTCGCCCGCATCGGGTTCGAGGGCGCACGGGTTGACCGCATCGCGGAGCGCTGCGGTCTCAGCAAGAACATGTTGTACTACTACTTCAAATCCAAGGAAGGCTTGTTTGTCGCCGCCCTGGAGCGGATGTACGAAGACTTTCGTAATCAACAGAGCGATCTTTCGGTGCGCGCGAGTGATCCTGTGCTTGCGCTGAAGCAGCTGATCGAGCACACCTTCGTGGCGCTCGAGAGCAATCCGAATGCGATCCGCCTGCTGAACGAAGAGAACAAGCACCGCGGAAAATATATCCGCAAGTCGAAGCGTATCCGGGAGCTCTACAATCCGCTCGTTGAAACTCTCAGTTTCATCCTGGAGCGCGGTAGTCGAGACGGAACTTTTCGTTCCGGTTTGGACCCCGCAGTCGTGTATCTGACACTCTCGTCGCTGTGCTATCATTACCTCTCCAACCAATACACGCTGGAAAATGCGCTCAATAAAGACTTGAGCTCAGCATCGTCGCGAGAACATTGGCTCAAGCACGTTACGAATCTCGTCCTGCAGTATTGCGTGTTGGATCCCGGCGCGGCGTTAGAACGGAAATCAAACGTCAAAGCGCTCGCAGAGACCCCTGGCTAAGCATTCGTTTCACCCTGTTCGAAGGAAGATGAGCTGCTTCTTACAAGGCATTTCTTGATCGTGCATCAAGCGAGACGCTTGAAAAGAGTGCAGCTGGCAGGGTCTACGTAGAGGTCCATCTCGGTCTAACGCCCTCGATCCGCTCGCCAAGATCTGCTCTTGAGCGGAACCAGCGAACTGTGGCGCGCCAGCTCGCCCGCAGCAGATCACCATGCTGGCAACATTGGAAGTTGAAGCTGACCAACCGCCAGAGCGCAAGGCGAGGGCATTCCGGATGCCTCTTGCGGCAAACTCGAATGTACGTGCGATCACTGGCGGCGACCGGCTCCACGAGCATCTCAACATAAGCGCGCGATCGGGCGATCCTGTCGCGATCAAGGCAGCCCAAAATTCACGCTGGACAAATTCAAAAATTCAGTTAACTGAATAGTCAACAGAAATAGAAAACGGCGCATGTGGCGCATGTGGCGCCTTGGCGTAGTTCTTGCTCCCCTCGAGAGCGACTGTCAGCCCTGTGGGAAGGAAACAATGATTGCTTTGAAAGCTAACGTGGAGGGTGGCGCATATGGCGCTCTGGTTCCGAACGCTGGCGGATCGAAACCGCCGATGATTCACATCGCTGGTCTTGAGAAACGGTTCAGGACGCGTTCCGGCGAAACCGTAAACGCGCTCACAAACGTCGATCTCGATATCCAGGAGAACGAGTTCATTTCGGTGGTTGGTCCGAGTGGGTGCGGCAAGACGACGCTGCTACGCATCCTCGCGGGTCTCGAAGGCGCATCGTCAGGCGTCATTCAATGCGACCAGACACAGATCACTGGGCCGCGCCCGGACGTCGGCGTGGTGTTCCAGCAAGCGACGCTCCTGCCATGGAACACCGTATTGGCCAATGTCCTGTTGTCGGCACACCTCAAGAGCGATCGATCGGAAGCGACGGTAAGGCGCGCCGAGCGCCTGCTGGCATTCATGGGGCTGAAGGACTTCGCGCAGAAGTACCCCTTCGAACTGTCCGGCGGCATGCAGCAACGTGTCTCGATCTGCCGGGCATTGATGCGCGAGCCGCGGATCCTGCTGATGGATGAGCCGTTCGGCGCGCTCGATGCAATGACGCGCGAAGCGATGAACATGGAATTGATGCGGGTCTGGTCCGAAGAAAAGAAGACCGTCATCTTCATCACTCACAGCATCCCGGAGGCGGTGCTGCTCGGCGACCGTGTCGTGGTCATGTCGCCGCGACCGGGCCGGATATCCGAGATCATCGACGTCGACGTTGGCCGGCCGCGTACGCTGCAGACAATGGCAACTCCACGCTTCGGAGAGATCTGCGATCACATCCGGAATATCTTCGGAGCACAATCCTTGACGACGACATCGCTATGAGCAGTCCAATGACCCCATCGCGAGCCCACCTGTTGCAGTCAATCGCCGTCGCCGTGGCGGTGATCGCATTCTGGGAAGGCGTTTGCCGCCTATTCGCGGTCTCGCCCATCGTGCTTCCCGCCCCGAGCTCGATAGTGTTCAGGCTGTATGCGCTGGTCACGAGCGGAATGATCTGGCCGCATCTCTGGGCAACGTTGGTCGAGGTCCTGAGCGGCTTTGTGCTCGGCTGCGCCGCAGGCTTGATTATCGGTGCGATGATCTCGCTCATTCCGGTTTTTGAGCGACTGGTCTACCCCTATCTCGTCGCGCTGCAAACCTTGCCGAAGGTCGCCATTGCGCCCCTCTTCATCATTTGGTTCGGCTATGGCTTGACGTCGAAAATCGTAATCACGGCACTCGTCTGCTTCTTCCCGGTGTTGGTCAGCGTGATCGCCGGCTTTCACTCCACCGATAAAGATCAGCTCGACATGATGAAGGCATTCGGTGCCACCAAATTGCAGACCCTAATGCGTCTGAGGATTCCGTCGGCATTGGTGTTGATCTTTGCCGGCCTCGAGATCGCTGCCGTCCTTGCTGTTATCGGCGCCATCGTTGGGGAGTTCGTTGGCGCTCAGGTGGGGCTCGGCTACCTGGTGGTTACGCTGAACTTCAGCATGGACGTTTCCGGCGTCTTTGCCGTGTTGATCATCTTATCGGCGATCGGCCTGGTGATGCACGGCCTGATGAGGTATGCCGCACGCAGGTACATCTTCTGGATCAGGCGTGGCGATGCGCCAGTCATGACGTGAAACAATTTAGGAGATAGCCGATGTCGACCATGTTGCGTAAGCGCGGACTATTAGGGGCGGCTGCCACCGCGATAATCGTTTATTTCGGCGGAATGCAGAGTGCGAGCGCCCTGGAAAAGGTACGCTTGCTGATTCCAGTTCGCAATATCGACGAAGCGTTCTCACCATTCGTCGTCGCCAAGGAAAAGGGCTATTTCGCATCCGAAGGCTACGACGTTACGCTGATCGCGGTCGGCGGCTCCAACGAATCGGCGATACAAGTGTCGGCGGGCAACGCGGAAGTCGGCGCCGCCTCGCCAGGTGAAGCTCTGGTTGGGGTTCAGTCCGGAAAGCTCGACATTCGATACTTCTACGGGCTCTACTATTCGAACATCTGGTCGGTCGCCGTCCTGCCTGATAGTCCGATCAAGGCGCTCGGCGACCTGAAAGGCAAGAAGCTGGGCGTCCAATCGATGGGGAGCGCCGGTACGACGTTTGGTCGCGCGTTCGTGCAGGCCGCCGGCCTGGATCCCGACAAGGATGTTTCCTTTCTGCCGATAGGTGTTGGAGCGCAGGCCGTCACATCGATCCGTCAGAAGTTTGTCGACGGGGCCGTCTACTGGGATGCCGCGCTCGCCAAGTTCAAGTTCTCCGGTCTCGGCATTCGCGAGCTACCGGTGGCGGAAAATCTGCGCGCGCTGCCGGATGTGGGCTTGCTGGCCCGCACACAGACGATCGAGAGCAATCCAAAGATGTTAACGGGAATTGGACGGGCCGTTGCAAAGGGCTACGACTACTCGATGGCAAATCCCAAAGCTGCGGTTCTGATCACTTGGAAAGCGTATCCCGAGGCTGCATCCAAAAACCCAGACAGCGCTGCAGCGCTTGAGGAAGGAATAACCGTCAATCAGGCACGGCTCGGCATTTGGAATACGCCTAAGATTGGTGACAAACACGGGACGTTTGTCTCCGACGATTGGAATCGGCTAATCAACTTCTTTGTCGACCAGAAGGTCTTACCGGCTCCCATAGCCGTCGATCACGTTCTAACGAACCAGTTCATAGATAGTATCAACAACTACGATCGAACCGCCATCATCAACGATGCGAAGAAGGACGGAAGCTCCAAGCTCCAGGGCGATTGAGGATCGTCACGCTCGGCGCCATACTGATTGCGAGAGGCCTTGTACGGCTACCCGTGCCAAACTGAATATAGCGCATCGCTTTCCCTCGAAACGGGATAGGGCATGTTAGGGCGAAGACGACGGATATCGAGCCCTTGTGACGGCGCTCGTCGGAAAGGTTATCGCCAACATGAGCAAGATCAAAGCAGTCTGCGTCTATTGCGGTTCCTCGCCCGGACACGATCTTGCCTACGTCGAGGCAGGCGAACGATTGGGACGCGCACTTGCTGCATCGGGATTAACGCTGATCTATGGCGGCGGAACCCATGGCGTGATGGGCGCAGTTGCTCGCGGCACATTGGACAACGGCGGCAAGGTCGGCGCGATCATTCCGAGATTTCTCACCAACTGGGAAACGACGACCGACGCGCTCAAGACGTTCGAAGACTTGACGATCACCGACACCATGCACGAGCGCAAGCACAGAATGTTCGAGCGTTCTGATGCCTTCGTGGCGCTTCCGGGTGGCATCGGCACCATCGAAGAAATCGTGGAAATCATGACCTGGGCCCAGCTTGGGCAGCACCGCAAGCCGATGGTCCTGGTGAACATCAAAGGCTTTTGGGCGCCGATGATGGCGATGCTGAACCACATACGCAACGCAGGTTTCCTTCATAGAGACCACCTGCTTCAGCCCATTGTCGTCGATCGTGCCGAGGATGTCATCCCTGCGATTGTCGCTGCCGCTGCTAAAGATGGCGCGCCCAAAGCCGATGGTTCGTCGATCATCGACAAGATGTAGATCTCAACGTCCTCAGACGTCATGAGGCCAGGTGCCGTTGGCTTCTGATGTTGGCCCATAGCGACATGCTGCGCTGCCGCACGAACTTGGTCGCTATAGGAGCAAAGTGGACATAGTCACCACCAGCCACATGCCCCGCTGGTTTATAAGTACACGGCCTAGTGACTATGTGTTCTCTAAAATAATATGGGCGAGCTCTGCCGGCCTAGAGAAGAAGGAAGAATGGCTGGTATCGATGCTAATGATCTTCGCGCCGGGTACATCAGCGGCCATTTGACGTTGGCTTTCAATTGGAATCGCTTTGTCCATTGAACATTCGATAAAAACGCGAGGGATCTTGCCGAACCGATCGGCTGTTATCTCTGACACTACAGCGTAGGGCACGGTGCTAGTGATGGGCACGCAATTCTTGATAGCTATATTGACGTCATGGTCGCTACAATCGCCGTAAAACGCAGCCTTCACGAGGTCGCGCCGGGTTGTATCGAGCTCGAGACCGCGACCGTCGCCAACTAACTTAACTATCGCCAGGATTTCCCTTTTCTGAGGATTAGTGGCATCTGCTTTAGTATAATCCAAGACCGTTTTTCCTTGGGGGACCATGAACGCTGTAAGATAGATTAGCTTCGAAATCTTCTCCGGATACTTCTCCCCTAGATAAGTCAATGTGGCGCCGCCCATGCTATGGCCGAGCAATACGACAGGCTCTCTTGACTCTTGCAGCATTTTCTCTACGGGCTGCACATATTCTCCCATAGTCGAAAAGCTATCATATCGGCTCTCGTCGAATCCGTGTGACTTGAGGTCAGGCGTGGCCACAGCGCAACCCGCTTCAGCCAGAAAATTGCTGACTTTTTCAAAACAAGCGCCCCAGTGCCATGATCCGTGGACCATAATTATCTTCTGCCTGGTCGGCGGAGACGCTTCTGCCGATACTGCAGAGGCGGAGATGACAGAAAAAGCAGTTGCACCAGCAATTTTGAGCGCGTCACGTCGTTTCATAAATGTTTCCCCAAGTAGCTGTCGTACGGAAGTCGGTCGGGCATCGGAAGGCAATCCGACGGGCCGCCGCGAGCGATTTAATGCTCCAATTCGCCACCCCGAGGTCGGCTGCGAAGCTGGCCGGTATGGGCGGCCCAAACGCTGCTCAGTATCTCGTATTCCGAGACGTCCAGCGGGTGATCGATAGGCGGATATTGAGCTAAGTTGCGCTGCAACGCTTCCAGCTGCTTGGCCAGCCCGCACCTCAGTGCTTCAAATACTCGCCGAAGTTTTTGAGAAGTCATCTAGTGTCTCCGAAGCAATAGTCGCCAGTGGCGGCCGCTTGGACCATTCGTCGACGGGTCTGAGGAGGGTCTGTCCAACCGTCACACACCAAACAGCCTCCGGTCTACGCGCGGATTTCTCCGCTCTAAAACGGTAACGTGGGCTCCCTTCATCCCTCGGGATCGCGCGGCGCGTATATTGCTAGATTGTGTTGACGGTATGGTCAACATGATTCATGGCAAATGCACCTCGGTACAGCGTACCGAATCGTCGGCGGGTTGCTGGCACTCATTAGCGATGACTCAATTTGTGCGACAGGGTCGAAAATGAAGCCGGAATTAAAGCGAGCGGCGTTGGTGTTGTTGGGGCGGCGCCGTGATGAACTTCACGGGTGGCGCGTCGGCGGGAGGAGAAATACGGGCCGGGCGGATACGTAGATTAAATCGGTCAAATGATCCCATGTAGATCCGCAACGTCCAGGGGGCCAGTTGGCTTCGTGGCGTCTGTAGTCCGCATGGCACCAAGTTGAAGCCCACTTGAACCACGCCTCGATTGCGGGCTTTGGTGAAGAAGGCCGAGGGGCTCTGCAGGGATTAGACCCAAGTGCGGTGGATCTGTCTACGTTCATGGAATCCTAGCGGAAACGATTGTCTACCAGATCTGATCGTTGTGAGTTTCCTGGTTGGCTCAGCTTGCACCTACCGACGGCTTATCCGCGTGCGACAATCCGAACGTCACGCTATGCTCTGGCCTTGCGGGAAGGGCAGTGGCTTCGCACTTTGCCTTGGCGGCACCATACCTCGCCGTCGATTGACACGGTCTGATCTGGACAGGGCGCGTCGTGTCGATCGGGAGCACCGTCTTGTACGAGATCTTCTTCAAGGCAAGATTGGATTTGATGCTGGATACACCCGAAATGCGCGATAGCTTGTTTACGATGAGATCTTCGAGGTCCTCAATATCCGAAGCCATGACGCGGAGCAGATAGTCGTTATCACCAGTCATGAGATAGCATTCCATCACTTGCTCCATGCGATCGATTGCACGGGTGAAGTTATCGAGTGAGTTCTGTACTTGCTTTTCGAGCCTCACCTGGATGAATGCGGTCACGCCAAGACCCAGCACGGAGGCATGGAGGATTGTAATTCTGCGATCAATCACGCCAAGCTTTTCGAGGTTTTTGACCCGGGCGAGGCAGGGTGAAGGAGAGAGGTTAACTCGAGCGGCGAGTTCGACGTTGGTCAGGCTCGCGTTCTGCTGCAATTCGTTCAGGATCTTGATATCGATTCTATCCAGCGCCACCACGGTCATACTGTAGTCCTCCTATGGGCAAACGATACGACTGTCGAGGCCTCCCGTCCCGCGCGTTGCTCCGCACGGTGACATCTCGATGACAGCGATGCTAACGCTTCCCTCGGTTGCGGAATTTCGACAAAATGCCGACTTGTATCTAAAAACTGACAATCTGATCGGTATCCATGTTGCTTATCAGGCGTTGGAATCGTGAGAAAAATCGATCCCACATAGAATAGGTGAATCCGCGCCGAAGCGGCAGAACCTGCGGATTGGGGAAGCTCCGGCGAATGTTTGTGTTGCCGTATCTGAAAACGATCAGCAGATTCGGCAGATTACCAAGGGGAATTTTGGCTAGCCTGCAAGCATGGCAAGCTCCGATATTCTGCTGATAGATCGCGACGCCGACGTGGTTGTGATGACGATGAATCGTCCGCCGGCGAACGCTCTGAATATTGACCTGATCTCCGTCCTTCTGGATCGAATTCAATCCTTCGCACGAGATGAGGCTCCGCCGGGTATCGTCCTGACGGGACGTGGAGATCGCTTCTTCAGCGCCGGCGGCGACATCAAGGAGATCGCGACCGTCGAGGTGGCAACGCCACGGTTAAGGATGTTTCACGCGCTGCTGTGTGAAATGGAAAGGTATCCGAGCCCATTCATTTGTGCCGTTCGCGGTTACGCCGTGGGAGGAGCCTTCGAGTTTCTGCTGCATGCAGATTACGTGGTGGCAAATCCCGAATGCCAGGTCGGGTTCCCGGAGATCAATCATGGGCTGCTTCCCGCCGTGAAGGGCATGCGTCAAGCGGGGCGAATGCTCGGCCAGCGGGCTGCCAAGGAGTTGCTGTATTGGGGAGAGTTGATCGACGCGTCAAAAGCCCTCAGACTGGGTGCGGTCGATCAAATCGTTGACACGGACGAGGTTGCCAACAGAGCCAGATCGATTTGTCGTCAGCTCCGAAGCAAGGACAGAAAGCTGTTCGCGGCGATAAAGCGGTCTTTGAATCTCACCGGTCAGATGAGTGACGGTGAACTAGACGACATGACGATCGCGGATCTGCCGGCGTATCTGGACGAAGAGGGTTCTGCCGAAGCCAGAGCCCGCTTTCTGGCGAAGAACAAGAAGGTCTGAATGAGCGAGCCTGGATGGATGGGCGATCTGCGCCTGGAGCTCATGACATTCGAAGATGTCTCGATGGCTCTGAGCAGCGGGTTCCACACTGTGGTCGTACCTTGCGGGGCCGTGGAGCAGCATGGACCCCATCTGCCGCTTTGCATGGATGCGGACCATGCGGAAGCCCTCGCCACCTTGGTCGCCCGCCGCCTCGGTCGAACGCTTATTGCCCCGACAATAAGGGTCGGCTGCTCTTCCCATCATCTGACGTTTCCCGGCACCATATCGATACGTCCCGAAACGCTCGAGGCGTTGTGCTCGGACTATTGTGCCAGCCTGATGCGGCACGGCTTTTCCAGAATCATCTTCTTCTCTGGCCATATCGGCAACTTCCCGGTCCTCAGGGACATGATGCCGCGCCTTCGCGGGAGCGTTGAAGGACGAGCACGGATCGATGCTTTCGTCGATTCCGAGGCGTGGATGAAGGGGTGGCGGGAAGCGGTCTCCGCTGCCGGTGGCGATGAAGCCGCGGTAGGCGGCCACGCCGACATCGCCGAAACGTCACTGATGATGAAGATTCGTCCAGACAGCGTACGTATCGATCGTTTCGAACCAGGCCACATCGGTCTGCTGTCGCAGCACCAGCTGGAGCTGATGTGGAGGAACGGCATTTCCTCCGTCACGCAGAACGGGGTCCTCGGAGATCCTCGTGGTTCGACGGTTGCGATCGGGGAAAGCTGTCTTGAGCACATAGCCGACCTCCTGGTCGACGCGTTCGAAGACTGACCCGCTTCACACCTTCCTGCACAGCTTGAGATTTGCGCATCCGAACGAGCGGAAAAGGCTCGTCGTCAAGACGTGTGCGCCGTCGAGAGCAGGCCGTGAAGCCCACGGCGAAAGACGGCTCCGTGCGCGCCACTGGCGAGCCCATGTTCACAGACAGCACAAAATTTTGAAAGTCGGGCGTCGACGAGCCGTATTCGGAGGAAAATTTCGCCGGTTCTGCAACATTGTTTCGTCCATCAGGTACGCCGGAAGGACAGCAGAATGGCACTCAAATTTGGGTTCTGGTCGGAGCAGGAAACTCAGGTCGGGCAAAGCTACGCCCGGCGGCTTCATGAACTCGTTGATGAGGTTCGCCTCGCCGAGAAGGTGGGTTTCGATTGCGTCGCGCTCTCTGAGCAGCATGTTGCGCTTGGCGGCATTTCCAGCTCGGCACCGGAGGTCGTCTACGGGTACCTCGCCGCGGTGACGTCGCGCGTCAAGCTGCGTTCCGCCGTTACCCTCATGCCTCAGCGGATCAATCACGCGCTGCGCTCCGCGGAGCGTCTGGCGGTCACCGATATCCTTTCGCACGGTCGCATGGAGTTTTATGGCGGGCGCGCGAATACGACGATTGCCATGCGGGCATTCAATGTCGATCCGGCTGAAACGCTCGCACAGATGGAAGAAGGAATCGCGCTTCTCCGCAAGTCGATGCGCGAAGACATTTTCACATTTGAGGGCAAATACTACCAGATCCCTCCGCGTCAACTTGTGCCGAAGCCGGTCCAGAAGCCGTACCCGGTGATCGGCATAGCGGCCACCAGCGAGCGCAGCCACAACTGGGCGGGCTCCGAGGGATTGGCCGTGATGAGCCACTCGATCTATCAGGGCTGGGAAGTCCAGAAGAAATTGCTCGCCGCCTATCGCGGCGCCTGGAAGCGCGACGAACACGGCCCGCTCGATCGTCCCCGCATCGGCATCCCGCTATTCCTCGGCATCGGTCCCACCGATCAGAAAGCCAAGGACGATTACGCTGAACCGCTCATGCACTATGCGCGGATCTCGACGGATGCGTATCCGCGCCTGGCGAAGCTTGCGGACGACTATTCCTACATGAGCGAGAGCGTCCCGTCGATGGAGCGCGCCGGGCGAGACTGGGACTATCTCCTGAATCACTCCGCCACGACCGTGTGCGGAGCTCCGGATACCGTCATTCGCCAGCTCGAACAGTATGAAGCGCTCGGTGTGGATGAGGTGCTTCTGCACCTGGATTCGGTACCTCACCACAAGATCATGGAGGCGATCGACATGGTGGGGCGCTACGTGATCCCGCATTTCAACGACAAGAACAACGTTGTCCGTCCCACCGAGGAAATTCTCGACACGATCCGGGCAATGCGGCCGCAGAACTCCGGGTCCTCGAAGAAGGCAGTGTAAGGAACAGGTCCATGTTAGAAGCGAAGTACGAATATCTCCTCATCGAGAAGCGCCCGAGCGGTGTCGCGGTCGTGACGATGAACCGTCCCGAGATCCTCAACGCGATCAACTGGGACATGCATGACGAGCTCGAGCAGGTGTTCGTCGATCTCGATCGGGACAAATCGGTCCGGGCGATCGTGCTGACCGGAGCCGGCCGTGGTTTTTGCTCCGGTGGCGATCAGAAGACGCTGGACAAGAGCCCGATCCCGTCGCCGACCCGCGGCGGACGCCACCTGGTCCGCAACATGCTAGAAGTGGAGGCTCCAATCATTGCCGCCGTCAATGGCGTGGCCGTCGGTCTCGGCGCAACGCTTGCCCTGATGTGCGATGTGATCTTTGCGCAATCGACCGCCCGGTTTGCCGATACCCATGTCACGGCCGGCGTCGTGGCGGGCGATGGTGGTGCGGTCATCTGGCCGCTTCTGATCGGTCCGGTCCGCGCCAAGCACTATCTTATGACGGGCGCCTTCGTGTCCGCCGAGCAGGCTGTTGCGATGGGCATGATCAACGAAGCCGTTTCCGATCGTGATGTCCGCGAGGTGGCGATCGAATACGCGGAAATGCTGGCGAGCGGTCCACGAGAAGCAATCATCTGGACGAAGTATTCGGTGAACAAGATTGTCAAGGAGTTCGCGCATCTCCTGTTGGACACGTCCACCGCCCTGGAAACCCTTACGTTCGCTACGCCCGAGCGTCGCGAAGCGGTAGCCGCCTTTGCGGAGAAGCGCAGGCGTTTCGCGGAGCGGTGACATGAATGTCGGGTCCATTACGTCCGGTGCCCAGCTTGCTTCGGTAACTCTTCCGCAGCTTCTGCAAGCCCGACGCATCGAGAGACCAACGGCCGTCGCATATCGCCAGAAGCGCGCCGGCGAATGGATATCGGTGTCGTGGCACGACTATGCGACGAAGGTGTGCCGGCTGGCGGGTGCCCTCCAGATGGCGGGACTCGCGCGTGGTGATCGCGTCGCCATCATGGGAGACGTGTCCCAGGAATGGCTGCTCGCCGACATGGCGACCATGTGCGCCGGCGCCGTGACCGTGGGCGTGTATTTCACTTCATCCGTCGAGGAGGTGAACTACTACCTCGGTGATTCCGGAGCCCGTTTTGCCTTCGTGGGAGACGAGACGCAGTTGCGGACGCTGCTGGCAGCCAGCACCGCGGCGACGCTCGAGAAAATCGTCGTGATGGATCCGTCGTGGACCGGCGAGCTCAGGGCGAAGAACATCGTCTCGTTTGCCGAGTTCTATGAGCCTGTTTCATTCGATTGCGACGCCTTTCTTCGCGAGCAGGTCGCAGTTGCCAAAACGGACGAACTGGCGAGCATTGGTTACACGTCGGGTACCACGGGGTATCCCAAAGGCGCCATGCTGACGCACCTGTCATTGCTCGCAGGTGGCCACGTGCAGACGACATTCCATCCGACCATTCGGACCGAAACCCAGCGGCTCGTGGTTCATTTGCCGATGTCGCACACGGTCGCGCGAGCCCAGGCAACCACGTTGCCATTGCTGTCCGGAGCCGTTCCTCACTTCGGGGAAACGACCGCGGGGTTCGCGCAGACGATCCGGGAAGCCAAGCCGACGTACTACATGGCTCCGCCTCGCTTCTACCAGAGATTCGCAACCCAGATCCTCAGCGTGGTGCACTCGGCCAGCGCCAAGCAAAGGAAAGATTACCAACTGGCGATGCGGATCGCGCGCAAGGCGCTCGATGACCGCCAGGCGGGGCGGACGCCGGACCAGTATCTCAGCGATCTGTTCGCGGCATGTCGCAGGCACATCTTCGGTCCGCTTTTGGCGGAGGTTGGTTTCGACGAACTGAAGATCGCCTATACGTCTTCCGCGCCGATGCCATCGGAGGTCATGACGCTTTGGCAGCTCTGGGGGTTGAATCTCAAGGAGTGCTACGGGCAGACCGAGATGGTGGGCGGAAATCTCGTCCAGATGGTGGACTGGCCGAAGGCCGGCAGCGTCGGCATTCCCGTTCAGGATCCAGCCTGGGAAACCGCGGTGCTGGAAGACGGCGAGATGATCGTTCGAGGACCGGGCTTGTTTACTGGCTATTGGAACAAACCCGAGGAAACCAGATCCGCGCTGCGAGACGGATGGCTGTATACCGGCGATATCGCCGAAATCGCGCAGGATGGAAGCTTCAAGCTCGTCGATCGGAAGAAGGAGATCATCAACACGTCCGGGGGGAAGTCGGTCAGCCCGACCCAGATCGAGAACGAAATTCGGCAGAGCCCCTACATTTCCGAAGCCGCCGTCATTGGCGAGGGCAAGAAATACCTGACGGCTCTTATCGAGGTCGACGCCACCGCGACGATGGATTGGGCCAGGTCGCGGGACACCGACATCGCGCAATACGCCGACCTCGCAAAATCCGAGATCGTCATCCGGATGATCGAAGGCGAGGTCGCAAAGGCGAACAACCGCCTGGCACGCGCCGAGCAGATCAAGGCCTTCCGTATCCTTCCCGAAGAGCTCTCTCCCGAGAATGGTGTCATGACGCCGACGCGAAAGAAGCGCCGCAAGCAGCTGATGGAGCGATATCGAGCGCTGATCGACACGCTCTATGACGAATCCGAGGAGAAATTGATCAAGGCGCAGGTCGGATAATCGGCGCGGAAAGCATCGGTGCAAAATGAAGGTCAAGCACGTCTATCTCACCGCCAGTCAACCGGCGAAGCTTGCGGAGTTCTACGCGAATACCGGTCTCACCATTCGCTTTGCGGATGGTGAACGCTGGATCCAGTTCCGGAGCGAGGGTGCGGCCTTCTGCGTTTCCGGAATGGAAGAGTCCGCCTCGATTCCATCTGCAAACGCGGTCGTGGTTTTTGAAGTCGAGCAGCTGGAATCGGTAGTCGAACGCGCCATCGCTGCGGGCGCGACGCTTGTTGCTCCCGTTCGGGACATGGGCGGTCACGGACGCGTGGCGCAAGTTTGCGATCCCGAGAGCAATGTCATCCAGTTCTTCGAAGCTGCCAAAGCGGATCGATAGCATGATGCGTACAGGGACTTTACTGAGGCCTCGACACCATTTCGCGGAGCCGGACGTGATGAATGAGTTGATGTCGGTCGACCCGACAAAGGGTCTCGAAGGTGCTCGACTGATCGACGGTGCTTCCTTCAAGACGGCGCTCAGAAATGTCAGCGGGAGCGTATCGATCGTGACGTCCGGCCGCGCGCCGGAACGGCATGGCTTGACGGTCACTGCCGCGTCATCGCTTTCAGTCGACCCCTCGACCGTCCTGGTGTGCGTCAACAAGTCGGCCGGAGCTCATGACACGATCGTCCGGACCGGATGTTTCGGTTGGAACCTGTTGACCGCGAGCCATGTGGACCTCGCGCAAAAGTTCGCAGGGCTTGATGGAAGCAAGGGGGACATTCGCTTCAGCGAGGGCAGCTGGGCGGAATTGGTATCTGGCTCACCGATCCTGATCGGTTCGCTGTGCAGCTTCGACTGCCAGGTCATCGGCATGCATCCGGTGGGGACCCACACGGTCTTCTTCGGCGCGGTTCTCGGCGAGGTCCATCAGGACCACTACGAAGGGCTGATTTACCGGCATGGCAGGTTCGCGATTCCGCAAGTGCTTCCCGAAGCAGGTCGATGAGCCTGCTTCGGGAGCAGCGATCACCGTCCATAAACATACAGCAGCGAGGGAGCAAGGCAGATGGGGAATATCCTCGGCAAGGATTTGACGCGGCGCACCGTTCTCGGGAGCGGAATGGGCCTCGCCGCCGGCTTGATGCCATGGCATGCGAGCGCTGCATCTCGCACCGTCAAGGTTGGTTCGATCATGCCCAGCAGCGGCGTGTTGGCCTTCCCGGGCCAGGCTTGCGTGCGCGGAATCAATCTTGGCGCCAAATTCGCCAAGGAGCGGTTCGGCGTCGAGATGGAAATCGTTCACGCGGATACGCAGAGCAAACCGGAAAACGGCCGAATCGCTGCGGACAACCTGATCAGGCAGGGTTGCACCGTCCTCATTGGAGCATGGGACTCGGGCGCTACGATTTCGGCGCTTCAGGCGGCCGAAGCCGCCAAGGTTCCGATGGTCGTGCACATTGCGAGCGCCACCCAGGTCACGTCGCAGGGATTCACCCAGGTATTTCGTTTCTATCCGACGTCGCTGACGATCGTTCGGCAATCGTTGCTCGAATTGAAGGCGATCCTTTCGAGTGTCGAAAATCCGCCGAAGAGCGCTGCAGTGCTGCACCTCAACAACACGATGGGGCAGTCGACGGCCGCGAGCATCGATCAGGCGTGGAAAGAGGTCGATGTACCGCTGAAGATCGCCGAATACATTCCCTACGACGAAAAGGCGCGGGACCTCTCCGTCGAGGTCGCGAAGGCAAAGGCCTCGGGAGCGGATGCGCTGGTGTCTGTGACGCGCGTCAACGACGCTATCATGATCACCCGCGAATGCATCAAGCAGGGGTGGAATCCCAAGCTGATCTTTTCGCCGAACTCAAACGGCGTGCAGGACAAGGCGTACTATAACGCGCTCGGCAAATATGGAGACGGCGCCATCCTGTCGACCGTCTGGTATAACCCGAAGGCGCCGGACACCGCCGCAATCATCAAGAGCTTTGAGGCCGGCTATCCAAACGAGTGGCTGGACGCAAATTCCGGATGTGCCTTCGAGGCGGTCCAGATCGTCGCCGACGCGGTCATCCGGGCAAATTCGTCAGTCTCCTCGGAAATCCATGCCGCTCTCAGGAAAACCGACCTGAATCCGGTCCTGATGTACAGCGGCAAGATCAAGTTCGACGAGAACGGACAGAACATCAATAGTGCCGTTACGATGCTGCAGGGACAAGGCGGAATGCCGAAGGTGATTTCGCCGCGGGCTATCGCCGACGCAAGCCTGCAGTATCCGCTCAAGCCGTTCGAGGTCCGCTAATGGCCTTGCTCTGGGCAAATGTGGTCATAAGCGGGGTCCTGATAGGCTTGGTATACGGGCTGATCGCACTCGGCCTCACGATCATCTTCGGCGTGATCAGGGTCGTGAACTTTGCCCACGGCGCGATGGTGGTGTTCGGCCTTTACATCGGGTACTGCACCGGACTTTGGTGGGGCATGCCGACTATCCTGGCTGCGTTGCTGGCCGGCATCCTGATGTTCGCGGTCGGCTATTACCTGGAAAGCGTAGTGGTGACGCGGTTCGTCACCCGACCGCATCATGTGCAGTTCATCCTGTTCATCGGCATCTCGCTCCTGTTCACGGGAATCCAGCTTCTTTGGTTCGGGCCGGATCCGCGCCCTTCCGTGTCGCAGTTGTCCTTTGAAACGATCTCCTTGGGAGGCATTCGGATCGATCTGGCGCGCTTGCAGGCTGCATGTGCCACGACCGTTCTGATCCTGGCTTTGGCCGCATTTCTCAAATACTCCTTGTTCGGTAGATACATTCGAGCGGCGGCCGACAATCGACTTGGCGGTTTGATCGTCGGGATCCCAATTCCCAAGATCTATGCGATCACGTTTGGAATTGGCACTGCGTGTGCCGGCTTCGCCGGCGCGCTGATCTCGCCGCTGTTCGATGCGCAGCCCTATCTCGCTGTCGATTTCACGCTGCTGGCGTTCGTGACCGTCATCGTCGGAGGCCTTGGAAGCTTCGTCGGGGCTCTGATCGGCGGCTTGACAATCGGCGTGACCGAGGCCGTTGCCGCACTCATTGTCGCACCGTCCATGAAGACTGCCTTGTCGTATGCCTTGCTGATCGTGGTGCTCATTCTGCGTCCAAGAGGGTTCTTCGGTGCAAAAGAGATTTGAGTCTCGCCCCGACTTCGTCGGCGCGGCAGCCGGCATGGCATTGTTCGCCGCACTCGCGCTGCTTGGCGCCGTGTTCAATTCATATTTGGTCTCTCTGCTGACGATCGTATTCATTTTCGCTTTTATCGGGCAATCCTGGAGCCTGATGCTTGGTCTGGGTGGGCAGCTATCCATAGGGCACGCCCTGTTTGTCGGAATCGGTGCCTATTCCGTTGCGGTGCTCGATATCAAGTATGGCCTTAGCCCCTGGCTCGGGCTGCTCGTGGGATCGGTGATCGCCGGCGCGGTCGGTGCTGCGCTCGCCTGGTTGAGCTTCCGCTTCGAGGTGCGGGGAATCTACTTCGGCCTGTTGACGATCGCCGCAGCTGAATTTGCCCGAGTGATGTTCGGCGGTTGGGATTTTGTGGGGGGAATGCAGGGCCTGTTCTTTCCGGCTCAGTCCGGCGAGAGTTCCCTGCTGATGCTGCGCGGCGGCGCTCGCTTCTATTATTTTGTCGCGCTCGCCGCCGTTGCGGTCGGTGTAGGCGTAACGGCGCTCATCAGGAAGTCCTTTCTGGGATATGTGTGGCGAGCGATGCGCGATGACGAAGATGCGTCAAGGGCGCTCGGAGTAAGGACCTTCCTTCACAAGGTTCTGGTTGTATCGATCTCCGGAGCATGGGCTGCGATTGGCGGTGGTCTTCTGGCCCTGGTCCAGGGATCGATTTTTCCCGACTCGATCATGGGAATGGGGATTTCCGTCGACGTCCTGATCGGGCCGATCGTGGGTGGTCTGGGAACGGCGTTCGGTCCGCTGCTCGGGGCGCTCATCATAATCCCCCTGGATCACCTGATGAGCTCCTTCAGCGACACCATTGGTCTGCCCGGATTGAACAATGTCGCCTACGGCATCGTTCTGATCGGTGTCGTCTGGCTGCTGCCGGATGGCGTGTGGCCGGCGCTGCTCGGCCACTTTGAGGCGAAGAAGGAAGTACGATCAATTCGCAGTCGAATTGTCCAGACCCAGGAGGTCGGACAATGACCGCGCTTCTCGAGCTCAACAATGTTTCGAAGCGCTTCGGCGGCTTGCTTGCGGTCGACGGCGTCAGCTTCAGTTTGAAGGAGCGCTCCATCACGGCTCTCGTCGGTCCCAACGGGGCCGGCAAGACGACCTGCTTCAACATGATTGCCGGGGCGTTCCGGCCGACTGCCGGTACGATACGCTTTGAAGGCGAGACGATCTCCGGACGCGGCGCGGAGGCGGTATGCCGTCTGGGCATTGGGCGGACGTTCCAGATCGTCCGGCCGATGCGCGATATGACCGTGCTGGAAAACGCGATGGTCGGAGCGTTCAGTTGGACGAGAAAGGTCTCCGAAGCGAGGGAGGCCGCCCTGGATACGCTGGAGACGGTCGGTCTTGCGCCAAAGGCCAACGCGTCGATCAGCCAACTGACGCTTCCCGATCGAAAGATGCTTGAAACGGCAAAGGCTCTCTCGACACGGCCGCGCCTGTTGCTGCTTGACGAGGTGATGGCCGGGCTCCGTCCAACCGAGGCCGCGGCCGTCGTTCGCGTTCTCCGTCGCCTGGTAGAGCGCGGACTGACGATAATGCTCGTCGAGCACGTCATGCGAATTGTGATGGAGGCGGCGGAGAATGTCGTTGTTCTGCATCACGGCGCGAAAATAGCCGAGGGAGCCCCCGTGTATATCGTGAAGCATCCCGAAGTTCTGGCCGGATATCTTGGGGACGGCTTCCGTGGCTAAGGAACCCCTGTTGGCCGTCGAAGGGCTAAACGTCGGCTATGCCGGATCGGCCGCTCTCAACGACGTCTCTCTTGCCGTGCAGGCAGAGGAGCTGATCTGCGTCATCGGAGCCAACGGTGCCGGAAAGACGTCCTTGATCCGCACAATTGCGGGCATCGTCTGCCCGACAAGGGGGCGGATAGCCTGGCGGGGCAGAGACATCGTGGGCATGTCGCCCTGGGAAATTTGCGAGCTCGGCATCGCCCAGGTCGCCGAAGGGCGCGAAGTGTTCCCGAATCTCTCGGTAGAGGACAATCTTCTGATCGGAGGATCGTTGAAACGAGCGCGGGGCCGCCGGGACGCCAATCTGCGGCGGGTGTATGAATTGTTTCCGCGTCTGGATGAGCGGCGGCGACAGTCGGCAGGAACGCTGTCGGGCGGCGAGCAACAGATGCTTGCCATCGGCAGGGCGATGATGTCCGAACCGGAGATGATCATGTTCGACGAGCCTTCGATCGGACTTTCACCCGCGCTGACGACCGTGATGTTCGACGTCGTCAAGAAGCTGCATAGTCACAGGATAACGATTCTGCTCGTGGAGCAGAACGTAGCGAGCTCCCTCGCCATCGGAGATCGGGGTTATGTTCTCGAGAATGGCAGCATTGTTCTCGAGGGAACCGGCGCGGGCTTGCTTTCCAACCAGGATGTAAGGCGCGCCTATCTGGGGCTGTAGTCGAAGGATGTGCGCTCTGTAAGGAAGCGGCGCGGGCTCTTTCCCAGGGTCTTTTTGAACATCGTAATGAACGCGCTCGGAGATTCGTACCCGAGATCGAGTGAGACGGTCTGGACGGACGCGCCCGCGGACAGGCGCTGCAGCGCGACCAGGATGTGGAGCCGCTGCCGCCAGCGGCCAAATGTCATTCCGGTTTCCTTCACGATCAAACGCGCAAGCGTACGCTCGCTCATTGCGTAACGTGCGGCCCATTCATCAAGCGTGCTCCTGTCTCCGGGCTCGTGCAACAATGAAGCCGCAAGTTGCTGGAGGCGACTATCTGCGGAAATCGGCAGGTACATCTGCTCTGTCGACATCTGCACGAGTTCGTCGAGAAGGACGCGGCCGAGCCGGCTGGTCGGGCCTTCGATCGGATACAGGGGCGGAAATGCCGCAAGACGCTGGATCAGCTCTCGAACGAGAGGTGAAATCGTGAATGTGCAACAAAAATCCGGAAGCTTGCTTGCGGAAGGCTCGATGAAGACGACGTAGATTTTGCCGAAATCGGACACGCAGTTGCTGTGCAGTACCCCGGCGGGAATCCAGACCGCCCCCTGAGGAGGAACAATCCAGAGTCCCCCTGGCGCCCGGCACATGACCGATCCGCGCGAGGCGACCACCAATTGTCCCTTCTTGTGCGAGTGCAGGGGCAGCTCGTCGTCGTCTTGTCTGGTCTCGATGCACATCGAGACGACGGGGCGATCGAAATAGTCGGGATCGATGGGAGTATAGTTGATCCGGAGATCGGGAAGTTTCAGCCTCGGAAGGCCATAGTCGTCATCGGCGGCGGATATCTGCATCGCGTTCGCTCGCTTGGGCCCGGGAATCAACCTTCCACATCTTGAGCGGCCGGTCGCTGGGTCGGCTCGCAACGGCGTTCCAACACAGCATAGCTGCTCCACGCCAGTACAGCCAGCCGAAAAGCGGCGCTGTTGCCTGCGGCACGTCGCTGAGGGCGAACATGCGCCTAGAGATCGAGAACGAGATCGCTGCATGGGACCGCTCGGCACGTGAGCACCGTGCCGGAATCTTCCGGGACTGCACCAGAGAGCTGCCTTGTGCTTCCAGCCAGCACGCGCACTGCACAACTCTCGCACTGCCCGACCCGACAGCCGCTTGGAGCGCGTATGCCCAATCGCTCCGCGCATTCGAGCAGCGTGCCGTCCTTGGGACCCCACTGGAACGAAATGCCCGATCGCTTGAACGAGACCGAGCAAGGGCCCAGGCCTTTTTCGAGCGTGTTCGTCGGCGAGATGAATACTTCGGTGTGAATGTCGAATTTTGGCACACCGAAGGAAACCAGGCTCCTCGTTGTCGACGTGACCATTGTATCGGAGCCGCATAGATAGAATCGCGGGCGCTCCATGACCAGTGAGGCGTCGATCTGAGCGGCATCGAGGCGACCGTGGACATCAAAATCGGCTCCAGGAACATCCGAAGCGCGTGGTCGACTATAGAAAGTTCTGACAACAAGTCTCGGCAACCGTTGTGCAAGAGCTCGAAGTTGGCGCTTGAATGCGTGCTCCGAGCCGTTCCTGTTGCCGTACAACAAGGTGACCGAAGGCATTTGATCGCCATCGAGCGAATTCAGAAGGCTCATAAACGGAGTGATGCCGATGCCTGTTGCCATCAGGATCAGCGGAACGGATGATACCGTCGGCATCGTAAAGGCGCCGCTCGGAGCCTCGACCTCGACCATATCTCCTACCTTCAAGGTCTCATGTATGAGAGACGAGAGTGAGGTTGAGGCGTCACTGGCGCCGGCTGACGCGCGACCCACACAGATCCTGTATTCCGATCGATTTCTGATGCCCGCCGCTCCGGTCAATGAATAGGCGCGCGTCAGAAGTTCACCGGTGTCGGGATGCGCCACCCTGATACGTACGTACTGGCCGGGTTCGTAGTCGGGCAGCGCGCCGGTTTCCTGCGGTGACAGCGAAATGGCAAGGGCTGAGTCCGATTCCGCATGCCGATCCGACACGATGAAACGCCGAAACCCCTGCCATGAGCGGCTGCCCAAATCGCCGACACATCGGACGTCGCACGCGATCGCCCGATGGTTGACGGAGCCGCTGACCGGATCGCGTGTCTCGGCAGAGACGAGGCTGTTGAAATTGGAACTGGCCGCCCCTGTCAGCGCGTACGACTGCTTGCCGAGCGGTTCACAGGCCTCCCACCAGCCGAAGTCGGCGGCCAGTACGTCGGATGCGAGAGTATCGTCGATCTCGGCGACGAACCGCGTGGAGCCGTGACGGCTCGTGACTTCGACACTGTGCCCGTCGTTGATGTTCTTCAGGCGCGCAACACTCCCATGCAATCGGATTGTCGGTCGGCTGGCGCGTCGCCTGAGCGAGGCGATCCCGCGATGTTGACTATGGCAGAAGACGCCGTTCTTCATGCTGATCAGTGTGAACGGATAGAGTGACCGATCGACGTGCTCTTCCGCATGGATCGGCACAGGAGATTGATGATTTTGGAGCAGCAGTTCGGAGTAGAGTTCGACCCGTCTTGTTTCAGTCTGGAAGCCCGCCACGCGATCCCTGGCATCAACGTGGCCATATTTGCGTACGGCATGTTCGATCGGACGAACGATCTTGCCGTCATTCGCCCGCAGATCCTGGACGGTGATCCCGAGAGGAGCCAGCATGTAGTTCCAGCCAGCGTCGATGTCGCCGTGGAAGAACTTGTCGCCCATGCCCAGACGTTCAGCCAGGGCAAATACGATTTCCAGATCGGAGCGTGCTTCTCCCCGCGGCGTCAAGACGGCCGGGCGCAACTGAATCAGGTTCTGGGCGGCTTCACTAATGCCGAAACCGAAGCGTAGACCTTCCCGCTCCCATGGAGTGCTTGCCGGGAGCAGGACATCGGCATAACGGGCCACCGGAGTCTCTACGATGTCGGTGTGGACATAGAACTCTACGACCTCCAGCCCTCGGCGAATCTCGTCGGTGTCTCCCTGCGTGAGGAGATGATTGGATCCGAAGCCGACGAGCGCACGGATCGGATAAGGATCGCTGGTCACGATGGCGCGGTAGACGTCGAGCGGCTTCACGCGTCCTTCGGCTGCTGGTCCCATCGGACGGATGTCGCGTCCGAGCGTCTTGCACGATTGCGTCTCGACGAGGAGGTCCGTCGAGTCGACCTTGTTCGCGGGCTGCCTGCCCAGGATGCGGTTGCCACCGATCTCGTCGAACGATCCGCGAAGAGCGTAGAGCGTGGCGACCGCACGCTCTATTTGCGTCGCGTTGCTGCCTTGGCCAATGCCTGTCCAGGCGTGGTAGGCAATCTTGCTGTGGCTCGCCATCAGCGATGCGGCGGCTTTCAGCTTTGTGCGTGGAACGCCGGTTACCTGCTCGACCCGCTCGGGTGTCCAAGCGGCACAGGCCCGCTGGAAGTGATCAAAGGCAGGCCTGCACGCGATCGCTTCGCCGTGATGACCCCGGACTTCATACCGGCCGGTCAGGGCAAATCGGCGAGCGGTATCGACGTCAAGCAGGCGGGCCGCATCATAGATGCAAGGTTCGTCGGTCCGAACGTCCCACGCCACGAATTGCTGTGCCGTCTCGTCACCTTCGCGATCCCGGAGATCCCGCGCCCTTAGCAGCAGTCCGTCGGACTCACGCACGAGCATCGGCGCATTGGTCCACCGCCTGAGAAATTCCAGGTCGACCCCTCCTTCCTGGATCAAGAGATTTGACACGCCGAGCGCCAGAGCGGCGTCAGTGCCCGGTCGGACTTGGAGCCAAACGTCGGCGTCAATGGCGAGCGGGGTCGCTCGCGGATCGACGACGATCATGGCTGCGCCATTCGCGCGGCCGCGCGCAATTGCGTCCGCCTGAGCCAGCCAGGTGCTGGTGGGGTTGTGCCCCCAGAGGATAATCAGCCCCGCATGCGCATAATCGGCAGTCGGCATGCCGACGCCGAAAGTGAACCGATGCGCCACGTCCCTGTGCCAATTGCAAACGTCAGTCGAACTCGCGATGTTCGGGCTTCCGAACAAGCGAACGAACCGATCAATCCATTCGATGCTGTCGGCGATACCGGTTCCGCTTTTCGTCGTTACAGCAAAAGCGACTCCTTCGGCCCCGTAGCGCTCCCGGATATCGAGTAACTTTCCCGCACAAAGATCGAGCGCCTCGTCCCAGGAAATACGTACCCACCCTGGATCGGGATCTGTCTTTGGCCGGGTGCGGCGCATCGGATAGAGGAGTCGATTGTTTGCGGCCACGATCTCCGGACCGGCCCGGCCTTTTGGACAGACGGCGTGCCCGGTCGGATGGCCGGGATCATTTCGCACGGCGACCAGCCGGTCGTTCTCGACGACATTGATCGTTCCGCATTGCGAGCCGCACAGCGTGCAGAAGCTTCGGATCTCTCCCATTGCCGATTTCCGTGAGTGTAGCGCGCTCTTGGAGCGCTCTTTGACGCAAGCAATTGTTCCGGAGCGGCACAAAAAGTCGCGAGGTACGAACCGGTTGAGCCAGCAAGCATGTTCACCGACGAAGTACGTCGATCTTATGCCATGTTGACTAATCGGTCAACAAGTGTATCAATCCGCCATTCACAGGAGGGCGGGCATGGGTAATCTGCGACTGGTTCTTTTTGCCTGGATGGTGTCGTTTGGCGTGCACTGTGGCCAGCCCGCGTTCGCGGCCGACAAGCTCCAAGCCTTGATCGGGGTGCGAAATATGGATGAAGCGCAGGCGCCCTTCATCGTCGCCAAGTATCTGGGCTATTTCAGCCGGGAAGGGCTCGACGTCGATTTGCTGACCGTCGGCGGCTCGAACGAGATCGCAATTCAAGTCGCCTCCGGCACCGCCAATCTAGGTGCTGCGAGTCCTTCGCAGGCCGTGATCGGCATGCAAGAGAATTCAGCGGCGCCATTGGATGTCCGCTACTTCTACGACTACAGCTATCGCAATATCTGGTCCATGTCCGTGCCGGCGGACAGCAACATCAGATCGATCGCGGACCTCCGAGGAAAGAAGATTGGTATCCCTTCATTGGGAAGTGGAGGCGTCACTTACGGCAAAGCTTATGTGCGTTCAGCGGGGCTGGACCCGGACAGGGACGTTACGTTCATTCCGATCGGGGTCGGCTCCCAAGCCGTGAGCGCCGTTCGGCAAAAGATCGTCGATGCGATCGCGTTCTGGGATGTTGCCAACGTCCGGTTCGGACTCAGCGGCCTCGCTCTCCGGAATCTCGATGTCGGTGAGAATCTGGATGCGCTGCCGGATCTGTCGCTTTTGGCGAAGAACGACGTCATCAAGAACAATCCGCAAATGCTGATCGGATTTGCGCGAGCGGTATCAAAGGCGATCGATTTCACCAACGCCAATCCGGTGGCGGCCGTCATGATCACCTGGAAAGTCTATCCGGAGAGCCGTCCTGGGGAATTGGGTGCGCAGCAGGCCATCGCTCAAGGTCTGAAGATCCTCGAGGTACGAAGTCCCGGGTGGAGAAGTGCCAAGACCAACGGAAAGAACGGTCTCTTCGTTGAAGAAGATTGGAAAAACTTGAGCAGCTTTCTGCTGGCAGGAGGGCAGATAGCCCGCCCCGTTCCGACTTCGCGAATGTACACTAATGACCTGATCGACGAGATCAACAACTACGATCGTGATGCCGTCATCAGGCAAGCGAAAGAGTTTGACCTCGGATCGGTTCGTTAACTGGGCGATCACCGCGCTTGACGTAATGGCGGCTGGCGCGGTCGAGTGGATTGGGGTGCGCGGAGATATGACATGCGAGCCGTCCGATGACCGTGCATGCGTTTGTCGATCTGCGCATCGACATCATCCGCCTGCGGAAGATGGTCGAGTTCACCGGTGTGTTCGGCCGTTTCGCGATGGCGGCGCTGGCTAAATATCTCTAACGTCCGCTCGGCATGTTCACGAGTGCGGTCGGGCCTCAACCAGCCATCTTTGGGGGCTTCCCCAACATGGGCAAGTTCGAGCGGCGGCACGCCGCACGCGACAAGGATTCGGACCGGCCGGCCTAGAGCCTCCGAGCATCTTATCCTCGCCCAGGAAAGCCGTTTGATCTGGAGGATCGAGCAGCCGTCGCTTTCTGCTGCCACCTGAGGCTCAACTGTTTGCAAGCAAGACGCAGGCATTCGCCGTAGCTCAAATGGTGGGTTTTGGCGTTGGAGGATCAAAAACGCCTTATCTTCCAACGCGGATTGACTGACACTCTCTCCGCCGAGAACAAAAAACGCCTCGGACGTGGGGGACTTGAGGCCATCATCCAGGCTCCACTAGCAATCCAAGTCACGTGAACTGCATCTTCTATCTACGGAGTGGCAGCACCGACCCGAAACTGCCCCCGTTTCCTTCGAGCTTCCTCTCTCGCTTGGCGATCTTTTCGACCGCGTCCGCGAGATAATCGGGGTGATGATGACCGTAGGTATTGAGCAAGACGTCAAGCGACATGCCGAGGTAGCCCGCCGCCTGCCAGGGATCGGCGCCGCGCTGCATCAGCCAGGTCGCTGCCGTATGCCGGAGCGTATGGGGCGAAATACCCGCGCCAAAGCCGGCCAGTCGCACCGCGGTCTTGAACGCCGTCTTCACCGAGGTAACGGGCTTTCCATTGAACTCCACGAAGTGCTTTGCGTGATGATCGATCCGGTGCCACCGTCTGAGGTGCGCAAGCAGGCGAGGCGGGATCGGCACCGGCGGTTGCCGCTTGTTGGTCTTTGCGTCGCCCTGGCGGCGCCGGTAGTAAATGCCGCGCTCCAGATCGACGAACGCGCGGCCGACTGCCGGAATAGGTGAGGCCGCTGCGATCGCTCCGGCGCGGGAGCCGCTGTAAACGCCAATCAGGATGAACCGGGCGAGGTGACGCAAAGGCCGTTTTCCTGTCGCGACCTTTTGGCCCTTCAATGACCCCCGGGACATTCTCTGCATCTCGCGGTACCGCCAGCACGTCCAGATCAGCTTCGCGGCATGGGATCTCGTGAGCCACCGATCGCGGGGTTCGCCCTTTGCCGGCAACGTGATCTTGACGATACCCCGATGGTAGCCCTCCGCAGCGTGATGATTGATGGCGGCGCGCAGGTCTTCGAGATCGCGCCGTGAGCCTCCTTTGTTGCCGCGCTCCCTTGCGAATTGACGGCACTGCTCGCCGTCGACGTCAGCAAGCATTTTCGCGCCCCACCAGTCGTTCAGCCGACCAATCCGCTTCTTGAACTTGCGTATGCCGGGAATTGCCTCTTCTTGATCTTCGGCGATCTTGAATCGGTCGCGGAGCTTGGCGAGCTCGGCATCGAGATAGATCGAGAGCACATCGCCGATCGGGATCGATTCAATGTCCTGGGCCTTGCGCTTGGGGGTGTACTTCGATGCGATGTAATCCTTCAGCGTTTGCTCGGCGGCCGTAATTTCATCTGCAGCGCAGCCTGTGCCGATATCCCGGCCGTTGTCCCGGATGATCCAGGTTGCTCTATGGGTGACGTTGCCGGCCTTGTCTCGTCGGGCGGCTTTGAGCTGGAGCCGGGCCCCCTTGCTTCGACGCGGCATAATTCCCTCATTCGCTCAATATGAAAAAGTGTCGTGTAGTCCTTGCCGGCGATGCGCTCGATGATGAGTCGCCCGCGAGCGTTCTCTCGGCGCAATCCGGAAGCGGTCATCGAACCATCCGGGAATGCCACGGCCGCGGCCACAGAAAGCCGGAGAGGGTCGTGCTGGCCAATGGTCTCCCGGCGATTTGAGACGTCAGCCATGTTAGCGAAATCGCAATCTGCGAAGCACTAACGGTGATCGAGTTTCACGCGAACGCCATTGTTCTTTTTCTGGTTCCCTGAAGCGTGTGCTTGGCCTGAATTGCCGGACGAGGATCGGAGGCGCTGGTGCTCGCCCGCAATGATCGGGAGTACCGCGCCGCTCAGCGCAATCGCCAGGAGGCGTTCTTCCACGCGAGCTAGACGTCTCGAGGTCATCTGTGCCCATCGACACATACAATCGGCTCGTGGACGGCAGCTCAATTGCGACAAGCGGCAGTTTGGGCAGGCTAGCGCGGCTGCGAAGAAGGCTCGGGACAGGCGCGCCAACATTGTCCTAGATGCGGATGTCGATCACTTTTTCGATATGCTCCATCCGCTTTTGGGGCCAACTTAGCTTTGACTGGGTGATGCGTGCTCCTTCTAATTCACGCGCGCGAAGTCGGCTCGCTTAAGTGAGGCGATTGGCTCCCTCGCTGATCCGCTGGCTAAATACCGACAGTCTCACGACTCAATGACATTCGTCGGCTGCTCGATATGCCTCGCGCGATTCTACCAGGCCGGGCGTCTCGCCGATACTGGCAGATCTGACAGGTTGTGCATTGGCCTGACGCGCCGCCTGAGACGCTTGGTTCAGCGTCTTCGATGCGTTCAGTGTCCATCTTTGGCTCCTTCCGCGGACGACTTCCCTGCTTATGAACGTGACGACCTATGGGAAGCGCCCCGCCATCCGAAACCCTCGCCAGCTCCTTTTTTCCCCGCCGGCAGACGGGCTCCTCGCGGCCGCTTCGCTGCAAAAAGGCCGCTCTCTCGGGTGCGCCGCTGCGCTTCGCCCCGATGGGTTCAATGGCACTTCGCTCCCCATGACGGTCTCGCCATCGCGAGGGATCGGCCCTGCGAGAGCGAAGGAGACAGACCATGACTGCAATCGGATTCGGCACCCGCACGGACAACGGCGGCTACAGGGGTGAGCTCAAGACCTTGTCCATCCGCGCCCACATCGACATCGTTCCCAATAGCGGCAAGTCGACTGAGGCTCAGCCAGATTTCCGCATCATCGCGCACGGAGCCGAGATCGGGGCCGGCTGGATCCGGCGCATGGACCAACTAGGCTCCGGTCCATGCAGCATGGCGCCCGCCGATGCGGCTTATCCCGGCCTTGTCACGCGAAAATGCCGGAAACCAGTGCAATTCCGTCTTCTTCAGCACAAAATGCCGGGCGGCATACCAGATAGTTCTGTCGCTGAGATCGTTCGTTGGGCTGTCTTCGATCGAGATCCGCGTTCGGCGTTTGCGAAGGATCCACATCCTTCGCTTCCTCCCTGGACTTGGCCCGGCTCGTGCCGGGCCATTTTTTTGCTCGGCGGCTGAAGCGTTTGCGGGATCAGCTTGTCAGCCGGCTCAGCGCTGTGGGGCTCAGCGGCGTATGATTTTCTTGAGGATCTCTGTCAGAGTCCGAAATTCTTCTCGGGTCAATGGGGCAAATGTCTCGCCGGAAATCTCGCCAATGGTCTCGATCGCAGCGTCCGCCGTCCGCCTCCCTTTGTCCGTTAATTCGATCTGCCGTCGTCGTGGATCCAAAGGATCCTTGGAGCTCTTGATCAGCCCGCGCGATTTGAGGCGATTGATGACGCCAGTGATCGTTGCTGAATCATAGTGGATCAGTCGTCCCAGGTGATTTTGAGAACATGATCCGACTTCCCTCAGTTTTGCCAGCGTCGAGAATTGGGGCGGGGTCAGTTCTTCGATCATTTTCGCGACAAAGATCGATGTGTGGGTACGGAGCGCTACGCGCAACAGGAATCCTGGTGCATCGTCCAACCTGTAAGACTGTGCGGCCTCTTTCGGCTTCTCCGTCGGAGCCGTCTTGGTTTTCGGTTGCACGATTTTCGTCCTCTTGCGGCACTTGGCCGTGGCTCGGCTTGAACAAAGCTGGATGGCTCGGCCTCGGAAGTCCCGAGTTGATCATTTGTGTACATTCGTTGCCCCCAAGAATCCATGCCGTCTGACCGCGAGCCCTATCAACTCGGTGGGCCGGAACGTGTCATCACTTGTGTGCAAGTGTAGCACTTGCATACAAGTGATAAATGCGATAGGGATTGAGGATTGCCCCCTGGGAGGAGCCGCGCAGGCTTCCTGGCCATCGGCGGCGACCTCGCACCCCGGATCCGAGCATGTCGGTGACTGACAGCATGAGCGCCGTACGACCCGACCTCATCGAGAAGGTTACGGGGCGGGCAGAATACGTTACCGACCTCGTGATCCCCGGGATGCTGCACGGCTTTGTGGTTCGTTCGCCGGCTACTCACGCGCGCATCTCGTCGATTGACGCGAGCGTCGCCAGGTCCGTACCCGGCGTCGTCGACGTGCTCATCGGAGCAGATGTCGCCTCGTTCGGTTGCTGGGGTGTCGTGCTCAAGGACCGGCCGATCATGGCAATCGACCGAGTCCGGTATGTGGGCGAGCCGGTCGCCGTGGTGATCGCTGAGACCACCGAGATCGCCGAAGCCGCCGCGGAGCTTGTCGACATCGCGTACGATGAACTCCCTCATGCAACGACCATCCGTGAAGCGATGATGGCGGATGCGCCGCTCATCCATGAGCATCACGAAAACCTCGAAGACTTCTACTTCAAGGGCGGCGCCAGGCCGACACCGAACAGCAACATTTTTCACACTTACAGGAACAACGTCGGAGATGTCGACGCTGCGGAGGCGGTCGCGGCGTACGTTCACGAAGACCGCTTCACTTTTCCGGCGATCTCGCATTTCGCGATGGAGCCGCATGCGGTCATCGCCGACTTCCAGGGGGACTCCCTGACGGTCTGGGCCGGTGCGCAGACGCCGACCGCGGTTCAGAAGGTCCTGTCCAGACTCTTTGGGCTGGCATTGGCCAAGGTCCGCGTAATCGTTCCGTTTGTTGGCGGGGGATTCGGCGGCAAGGCCTCCGTCAAGATCGAGCCGTTGGTCGCTGCCGCGTCCTGGAAGGTGCGGCGCCCGGTTCGTGTCGCTCAATCCATGGCCGAATCGATGCTGACCTGTCGAAGGCTTGGCGCAGATATCACGATTCGAACCGCGGTCGACGCCAACGGACGGATCCTCGCGAAGAGCGCCAGGCTTCTGCTCGACGGCGGAGCGTATTCTGATACGGGCTCGGCGGTCGCCACGAAATCGGCAAATCGCATCATGGGGCCATATGTGGCGCCGAATCTGAGCCTCGAGGCATGTGCGGTCTACACGAACACCGTCCCTGGCGCGGCATTCCGCTCAATCGGCGGCCCGCAAGCCGTATGGGCCAAGGAATCGCACATGGACAATGTGGCTGCGGCAATCGGAATGGATCCGACCGAGTTCCGCTTGCTCAACTTGGTCCCGCGCGGCGAGCGCATCCGCCCCGATCTGCGCGCGCTCGACATGGACATGAGCGAGCTGATTGGCCGGGTGGCGCAATCGTTCGCATCGGAGACGAAGGCGTCCAATCGTCAGGCACGCGGATTGGCCGTTGCCGCAACCGATCCGGCGAACACGCCGATCAGCAATGCGATCGTGCGTCTCAAGATCGATGGGTCGATTCTCGTTTCAGTCGCGAGCATCGAGGTTGGTCAGGGTGCGCACGCGACGATGGCCCAAATCGCCGCGCAAACCTTGAAGCAGCCGGTTTCTGCGGTCACCGTCCTGCGCTCCGATACGGCGGTCGCCCCATATGATTGGGGTACCGGCGCGAGCCGCTCGACCGTCGTCGTTGGCCTCTCCGTCGAGAGCGCCGCTCTCGACGCGGCCGATGAGATTCTCGAAATGGTTGCCGAAGTCTGGGAGCTTCCCCGCGACGGCCTGTCACTCGTCGAAGGAGGCGTCTCGACCGGTTCGGAAGTTCTCACTTTCCATCAGATATTTCATCGCAGCCTGGGTGTCGATTCGGGAGAAGTCGTCGGCCGCGGCGCCATCACGCCGCGTTCGAAGAAGGGCTCCCTGGCGGAGTCACCTCTGTTCTGGGAAACATCCGCGGGTCTCGCAGAGATCGTCGTCGATGAGGAAACCGGGGAGATCCGTGTGCCTCGGTACGCCAGCGCCGCCGACGTCGGTCGTGTGATCAATCGCGTCGCTGCGGAAGGTCAGGACGAGGGCGCCGCCGTCATGGGGCTCGGTCACGCACTCTACGAGGCCCTCGAGTTCGAGGACGGGCAACCCGTCAACGCGACGCCGATCGATTATTCGATCCCGCGGATCTCCGACGTGCCGTCCTCGTTCGACACGATACTTGTCGAAAACGGCGACGGCCCGGGGCCTGGCGGCGCCAAGGGAATGGGCGAGGGAGCAATCCTTCCAGTCGCACCGGCGATCGCCAACGCGCTGTTCGCCACCTACGGCATCCGAATCACCGATCTGCCAATGACACCCGAAAAAGTGTGGCGCGCGCTACAGAAGAGGAGCTGAATTCATGGAATTCAACATGTCGATGGCGGTGCCAGCGACGCCGGCGCAGCTTTGGAGCACGCTGCTCGACGTTCCACGCATATCAAGCTGCATCCCCGGGTGCGAAAGCGTCGAGGAAATCCAGCGGCTTGCAACCTACAAAGCGACCGTCAGGCAGAAGATCGGTCCATTCAAGCTCGAAGTGCCGGCTGACATCGTCGTTGAATCGATTACCGAACCGTCTCACGTGCGCACCCGCGCTACGGGCCGTGACAAGATCACAGGAACGCGGCTGGCGGTTGTTCTCGACGTGACCGTCACGCAGGAAGGGTCTGGGTCCACATTTGCCGTGGACGCGAAAGTCGACGTGCAGGGCCGCCTTGCGACCATGGGGTTCGGCATCATCAAGCGCCGGGTCGATCAGAACTTCGAAGAGTTCGAGAAGCGGCTCAAAGAAATGCTGGGCGCGGCCTGACCATGCTGCCGTCACCCTTCCAATTCGAGCGGCCTTCGACCATCGCCGACGCCGTGCGCGCCGTCGGGGATTCCAGCGACGGCATGTTCTACGCCGGCGGGACCGAGTTGCTGCTCGCGATGAAAATGCGCGTCATCCGTGCGGACCGCCTCATCGACATCAAGGGCATCCCTGGGCTCGATTGCATCGCCGTCAACGACATCAACGAGATCGAGGTCGGCGCGCGCTGCACGCACAGGAAGATCAGCGGCGATTCCGTCATCCGCGAGCACGTGCCGGCGCTGGCATCGCTCTGCGCGGAGGTGGCGAACATCAGGGTCCGGAACGTTGGAACAATCGGCGGCAATCTCTGCTTCGGAGAGCCCCACGCCGATCCGCCGACGATGCTCGCGGCCTTGAACGCACGACTGGTGCTCGAGGGATCCAAGGGCACGCGTGAAATTCACGCTGATGATTTCATCCGAAGCGAAATGGAAACTGTGCGCGAGCCTGACGAGCTGCTGAGAGTCATCGTGTTCCCGCGGCCCGCGGGACCGGTAACTTATCGCCGGTTCAAGCATGGTGAGAGGCCCTCAGTGAACGTCGCGATGGCCTGGTCACTGAACGCCGGCGGGAGCACGATCAGAAGCGCCCGCGTGCGGATCGGCGCGCTTGGTTCGCGGCCACAGCCTTTGACGGTCGTCGAAGGCGCCCTCCGAAACGTAGCGGTGGCAGAGGCTCGTCGGGTGATTGAGACAGCTCTTCCCGCGGCGTTGGATCAGCTTGAGGTCAACGCGGATCGGCATGGCGGGGCCGATTACAAGCGTCACCTTGCAGGCGTGCTTCTTCTGCGTAACGCCGATGAGGCGATCATCGCCGGGACGAGCTGGCTGAAATGACACAGGTGTTGGCCATCTCGTTCTCGTTGAACGGCAAGACGATCGCCGTCGACGTCCCGGCTCATGTGCTCTTGATCGACCTCATCCGAGATCGTTTGGGCCTGAAGGGAACGAAACGTTCCTGCGACATGGAAGTATGCGGCGCTTGCACGGTCCTTCTCGACGGTGAGCCGATCTCGAGCTGCACAACGCTCGCCGTCGATGTGGATCGGCGCGAGGTGGCCACAATCGAGGGTGTGACGCCGCCGGACGGACTATCCCGGATCCAGGAGGCGTTCGTGCTTCATGGCGGTCTGCAGTGCGGCTTCTGCACGCCCGGCTTCATCATGGCGGTCACGGCGCTCTTGAAGGCCACGCCACACCCGACAGACGCGGAAATCCGCCACTACCTGCACGGCAATCTTTGCCGCTGCACCGGTTACACCAAGATTTTCGAAGCCGTGAAGAGCCTTGCGGTCCAGCAGGTCTCGCAGGATGCCGTTTGAATCCGTGCGAGGCAGCGCAGCTACCTTCTGGAGATATCATGAGTATTGATCAGGTCAAAAGAACGAGTGTCCTTATCGCAGGCGCTGGCATCGGCGGTCTGGCGATGGCGCTATCGCTGCTTCGACGCGGCATCGATTGCGACGTCTTCGAGCAGGCGTCCGAGTTACGCGAGGTAGGCGCCGGCCTTTGGGTCTCCATGAACGGTGTGCGTGTTCTTCGTGATCTCGGTCTCACCGAGCAAGTCGAGCAGAACTGCATCGCGGCAGAGCGACGTTCCATCCGGCTCTGGAACACGGGTGAAACGTGGTCGCTCTATAATCGGAGCTCCGACGCGGCCCGGAACCAACCCTATCTGCTGCTGCGCGCGCATCTGCTGAAGATCCTTGTCGACGGTGTGCGGCGATTGAAGGCGGACGCCATCCATCTGAACGCCCATGTTGTCGGGTTCAGCCAGAGCGACGAGGGAGTTCGGGCGCAGTTCGCAGATGGCCGTGAGATCGAAGGTCGCGCCTTGATCGGCGCCGACGGCTCCCATTCGAAGGTTCGTACCGGTCTGATCGGCCAGATCGAGAGCCAGTACACCAATGCAATCGCCTGGCGTGGTCTTGTGCCGGTCGACCGCCTCGAGCCGCATCAGCGCGAGCCCGTGGTGTCTACCTGGATCGGGCCGACCGCGCATGTCACGGCATATCCGGTCCGTTGGCAGAACACGGAATTGATGACGTTCTCGGGTCAGGTCGATCGCAACGACTGGCTCCTGGAATCGTGGTCGGAGAAGGGCTCTGTCGAGGAGTGCCTGAAAGACTTCCTAGGCTGGCATCCCGACATCATCGCGCTCGTCAGCAACGTCGATAGCCTTCACAAATGGGGCCTGTTCGTGCGGCCTACGCTGGCTGGTTGGTCGCAAGGACGGGTCACGCTTCTTGGAGATGCCTGCCATTCCATGCTGCCGTATCTCGGTCAGGGAGTGAACATGGCGTTGGAGGACGCGTCCGTTCTCGCCCGCTGCTTCGAGCAGCAGCCCGACGATCTCGCGAGAGCTTTCCAGACATACCAGAGCCTGCGACTTGATCGCACAACCAGGGTCGTGAAGTCCGCTGCCGGGATGCTGCCGATCTTCCATAACCCGGCGCTGTGCAAGGCCGAAACGGCGGGAGACTACATCAGGACCCAGTGGGCGCCGGAAGCGACCGCCGCTCGTTACGACTGGATCTACCAGTACGACGCGACCGCCGTTCCTCTTCATTGACATCTCTCCTCCACGAGCACCGGCGTACAACGATGATCGGCAAAGAGAGGCCCTGGGACGACGTAATACCGCTCGAAGAGCGCGAGACCTATGCCATCGCAGGGTTGGGTGGCGCGGCTGGATTCGGCAGGCGGCCCGCGCTCCTGGTGATTGACGTGCAGTACCGCTCGGTCGGTGACGCCCCGATGCCGATCCGCGACGCGATCAAGCAATATCCAACCAGCTGCGGCGAGGCCGGTTGGCAGGCCATAACGCAGATTTCCGAACTGATGAGGTTGTTTCGCGGGAGAGGATGGCCGGTGATATTTCCGCATGTCGCCAGCAAGGTCAGCCATGACCAGGGGGCATTCGCGGCAAAAATTCCGGGCATCATGCAAATTCCGCCTAAGGGCTACGACTTTGTTCGTGAGGTGGCTCCGGAGCCGGGGGAACTGCTGCTGCCAAAGACGCAGGCAAGCGCATTCTTTGGCACCCCGCTGACGACGTATCTCGTCGGGGCCGGGATCGATTCGCTGGTCGTGACCGGCTGCACAACGAGCGGCTGCGTCCGGGCATCGGTAGTCGATGCGTGCGCGCTGAATTTCAAATCGATCGTGCCGAGCGACGCCGTCTACGATCGTTCGCCGACTTCGCACGCGGTCAACCTGTTCGATATAGCCAGCAAGTACGCAGATGTGATGCCGACCTGGGAAGCCATCGAGCGGCTTCGCGCGCTGGCGGATGATCGTACCAAGGATCGGCCGACATGAAGGTCGCCCCGGTCTCCGGTCTGCTTTACGGCGCTCATGTGCGTGCGAACGGCATCCGCCAGCATTACCTGCGGTTCGGCGGAGCCGGCCCTGCCATCGTCATCGTCCCGGGCATCTCGACGACGGCGGCACAATGGGCGTTCATCGCGGAACGTTTGTGCGTTGGACACGACGTCTATGTGCTCGATGTCCGGGGGCGCGGCCTTTCCGAAAGCGGACCGCATCTCAATTATTCGCTGGATGCCTGCGCCTCCGATCTGGTTTCGTTCGCCGAGGCGCTGGAAATAGGCACGTATACCTTGCTCGGCCATTCCATGGGGGCCCGCATCGGAATTCGTGCCGCGCGCTGGCGGCCATCGTCCATAAGACAGTTGATCCTGGTCGATCCACCGGTCTCCGGCCCTGGACGTCGCGCCTACCCGAGTGCGATCGGACCTCTTCTCAAGCTGCTTCATAGCGCAAGCCTCGGAGAAGCGGACGCGGCGCTGCGAAGCCCGTCCGCGCCGCGCTGGCCCGAAAAGCACATTCGTGCCCGGGCCGAGTGGATGCACACCTGCGACGAGCGCGCCCTGGTCGAAAGCCACAAGGGCTTTCATCACGATGACATTCACAATGACCTCGCCAACCTCAACGTCCGCACTTCGCTGCTCGTTGCGGGCAAAGGCGATGTCATCCGTCCCGAAGATGAAAGAGAAATTCAAAGATTGCTGCCGTCCATCGTGATCAGACGACTGGAGAGTGCAGGTCACCAAATGCACATCGACGACACGGAAGGATTCCTTTCGATCGTCAATGACGTTCTCGGCTGACCGCCCAAGGCCGGTCGGAGGATTGCGGATACATGCTTGGCAAAGAGGAGATGACTAGATGACCCGGCAACGCATCGATGTTGAAATGCTCGAACTCTTCAAGGCCGAGCTTGCACTTTGCAAAGTGAGGGAAGGCGAGGTCGTAGCCGTCCTGAGCGGCGGCGAGGATCAGTCGGAATATGCCCAGACGTTCATGTTGGCTGCCCGGGGTCTCGGTGCGACAACCTTCCACCTCAATGTTCCCAAATACGGCCAGAGCAAGGTTGCGGGCCTGCAGGGTAGACACGCGCTGACAGGCAACCAGCCGGCGATCGACACGCTCAAGCGCGTGGATATGGTGATTGATCTTCTGGGTCTGCTGTTCTCGCGCGAGCAACTCGAAATTCAGGAAGCGGGCACGCGCATTCTGCGCGTAATGGAGCCGTTCCATATTCTCAAAAAGATGTTCCCGACCGAGGACCTCCGCCGGCGAACCGAGCTCTCACGAACGCTGCTGCAGTCAGCCAGAACCATGCGCATCACGTCGCCGGGCGGAACAGATGTGACCTACGGATTAAAGCAGTATCCGGTCATTTCCGAGTACGGATACACCGATGAACCGGGCCGCTGGGATCATTTCCCGTCAGGCTTCGCTTTCACCCAAGCCACAGATGGTGACGTCAACGGAACTGTCGTACTGATGCCAGGTGACATTCTCTGCGCGTTCAAGCGCTATATTCAGTCTCCGGTCACGCTGACCATCAAGGACGGCTACATCGTCAACCTCAAGGGCGAGGGGACCGACGCGACGCTCATCAAGAACTATATCGACAGTTTCGGTGATCCGCGCGGATGGGCGATCTCGCATATCGGCTGGGGATCGAATGAGCGCGCCGACTGGCACCACATAGCTGCATCTCAGCAGCTCGCGTCGGAGCATATCATGAACGCGCTTTCCTTTTATGGAAACGTTCTGTTCTCGACGGGGCCGAATACCGAGCTTGGCGGCACGAACGATACGCCGTGTCATCTCGACATCCCGCTCCGCGGCTGCAGCCTTTGGCTCGACGATGTCCATATCCTCGACAAGGGTGAGTTTGCCTATTCCGAGTTGAGGGCACCGGGCCGCTAGGCCTCGCCCGCCTGATCAAGACCTGGAGCCGCATCCGCGGTTCCCAATAACGCGGAAAGCGTTTCGGCAACGACCATCCACTGTCCAGCTCTTTCAACGGGAAACGCATTGCATGTCCAAAACCCTCTCAGGCGCGGAAGATTACACGGCCAGGCAACGGTATTCGATCATGATCTCGGCGATGCTGGGATACATTCTCGACTTCTATGATGTCCTGATCTTTCCGTTTCTCTTGCCCGCGATCCAGCGGTCGATGTCGCTATCGTTGACAGAGATCGGCTCTCTGCAGGCCCTGACACTATTCGGATCGGCGATCGGCGGGGCCCTGTTCGGCGTCATCGGTGATCGCCTTGGCCGGAAGACCTCGCTTCAGCTCACCATCGCGCTGTTCTCGGTCGCGGCGATCATTTCCGCCTTCGCATGGAATTACTGGTCGCTTGCGGTGCTGCGGTTCATCACCGGCATTGGTCTTGGCGGCGAGTACGGCGTTGGCATGGTGCTTTTCAATGAGGCCTGGAAAAAAGGCAGCCGAGGCTTGGGAGCAGCTGCGCTTCAGGGCTGCGCCGTGATCGCATCGTCCACGGCTTCGATCGTCGGAATCTGGCTTATCGCGACGTTCAGCGATGAGTGGAGCTGGCGCATCGGCTTGCTGAGCGGCGGAGTGCCGATCCTGCTGATCATCTTCATTCGCTTCTTCATGCCTGAGTCGAAGATCTGGCTGGAGTACGAGGCGCAACGCAAGGCCGGTCCGGTCGCGGCCGCGGCCGCGGCCCGCACTCTTCCCCTTGCAGACTTGTTCCGCAATGGTCTGGCGCGGCAGACCGTCACTGCCTTCGTGTGGCTGATGAGCTACATGCTTTGCTACTACAGCGTAGTCTCCTTCATTCCGACGCTGTTGCTCCGGGACATGCACACGCCGGGCGATGTCGTTCGCACCACGGCCGTTCTTCTTTCCGTGGTCAGCGGCATCTGCTACCTCGCCAACGGCTTTTTCAACGACAGGGCTGGCCGACGGTTCGGTGCTCTCGTGCCGGCGTTGTTTTGGGTCGGATCCCTGGTTGGCATGGCGGTGTGGGGAAGTCAGCTCTATGCCGGCTCGAAGACCGAGTGGCCGATGTTCTGGCTCTATATCGGTTTCGGTATTGGCAACGTTGCGCTCGGCGTGACGGGCGTCTGGATCTCGGAGCTCTATCCGGTCAACCTGCGCGCAACGGCGGTGTCCACATTCTATATGGGCGGCCGCGGCCTTGGCAGCATCGCGCCAGTGATCGTACCCCTTGCGGCTGCTCATTTCGGCGGAAGCCTGCTGAACGGCATGGTCGCCGTAGCCCTTCCTGCCGCAGCTACTTTCATTCTGGCTTCTCTTCTGCTTCCCGAAACGCTCGGTCGCGATCTGTCCGCGAAGGGCTTCAAGGCCGACGCGGAATCGGAGCCTGCGATGAAGGCTGCGCCGGTCTCGAGCGTATGATGCACCCGTGAAATGACGCGCAGCCGGCGAGATGAGAGCTTGTCGCGCTCATCTCGTCGGCTCGGCGCGGAAGATGCAATCCGTGACTGGGCCGTCGATACGGACAAATGACGTCTGATCGAGACACGCACACCAGCGAATCAAATGTTGGCCGGCACCGTCTTCTTCATGCCTGCCGGTGCGCCGGTGGCAGGTGTTGTCGACCGGCCGATGCGCGGCGTCCTTGCAGACCTTGTTGCGGCCATGCAATAGAACCGCGTCGGCAATCTGGGTTTCCACAGCGTGGTGATAAGGACGTATCGTCCGGAATTGACGACGTCCGACGTGTCAGCCGCGACCTTCAGATCGGCAGGTCAAGTTGCGGCGCCGCATCGTCGCCTTGTAAGGACGAAAGCGAAACTCCCAACAGCCGGACTGACCTGGAAAAGGGTATCTCGTTCTGAAGCAGCGCGATCGATAGTCGTTCGAGTTCCGCGCGGCTCGAAACCGCGGCAGGTACCGACCTGCTGCGCGTAATGATTTCGAAGTCGTTGAACTTTACCTTGAGGGTCACCGTTCGGCCACGCGCTGCCTTGTCTTCGCAGTGCCGCCAGACCTTGTCGATAAGTGGCTGCAGTTCGGCGGCCAATGTTTGGAATTCGGTCAAATCGCTGGAGAAAGTCGTCTCTGCGCCGACCGACTTCCGAATTCGATCCGCGCGGACCTCACGAGTATCGACGCCCCTCGAGATCCAATAGTAGTACGCACCGGCCTTGCCGAAATTGGCCTGCATGAATTCGAGCGACTGATTGCGCATATCGAGCCCCGTGTAGAGGCCCAGGGCATTCATCTTGGCACCGGTCGCAGGACCAATGCCGTGGAATTTGCCGACGGGCAGGGTTTCCACAAATGCCGAGCCCATCTCGGGCGTGATGACGTACTGGCCATTCGGCTTGCGGTGATCCGAGGCGAGCTTCGCCAGAAACTTGTTGTATGAGATGCCGGCCGAAGCATTGAGACCTGTCTCGGCCTTGATCTTGGCCCGGATAGCAAGCGCGAGATCGCGCGCCCATGGAATGCGTTGCAAATTGTCGGTCACGTCGAGATACGCCTCGTCGAGTGACAGGGGCTCGATGATCGGCGTGTGTTCCGCGAAGATTTCACGGATTTGCTGCGAGATGGTCTTGTAGACCTCAAAGCGCGGCTTGACGAAGATCAGATCGGGGCATTGTCGTTTTGCCGTGACGGACGGCATGGCCGAACGAACTCCGAACTTTCTCGCTTCATAGCTGGCCGCCGCTACGACGCCGCGTTCGCTGGACCCTCCGACGGCGACCGGCTTGCCGCGGAGGTCTGGATTGTCCCGCTGCTCGACGGACGCATAGAAAGCGTCCATGTCGATGTGGATGATCTTGCGCTGCCGGACCGGCGCAATTGCCTGGTCGTCATCGATCTCGATGGTCACGTGGCTAGCCCAGCCGTATCTTCCTTGACGCCGCGGGCGACGATTTGGAGGGTGCCGTCGGCAAGCGGCCGCTGCAACTTCAGTGCCTCGTCCGGAGGTGCCGTCATCCATGCGTCGACTTCTGCTGGCGTCGTCAGGATCACCGGCATTGCCTTTGGGTGGATGGCGCCGACCTCGGCGTTCGGCTCCGTCGTCAGGAACGCGTAGAGGTCGTTGGTCGTCTCGCCTTCCTTGACCTTCCGGACGGACGTCCAGCTGGTCCAGATACCGGCGAAGCAGGCGATGGGACGGGTCTCGTCGAGCGCGAACCAGATATCACCACCCTCGGCCTTGTTGAACTCGCTGAAGGAGTTGAACGGCACCACGCAGCGTTTTTCGGGGCCGAGCCATCTTGTCCAGTGCTTGCTCTTCACGTTGCGGATATTGGTCGTGCCGCCGTCCGGCTCCATCCGCAGCAGTTCCTTGAAATCGACGGGGTTACCTTTCGCCTCGAGCTTCGCCGCGCGTTTCCTGGTTGCTTCCATCATGGCGTGCTGCGAAGACGGCATTCCCCACCGTGCCGTCGCGAGTTCGCGGCCCTCGGCCCCATTGCGCACGATCGGCGCCTTGTAATCGGGAAAAACCCCCGGCATCGGCGCCAGATTGCCAACGTACCGGTTCACGACGCGGAACAGCGCGGCGATGGCGGCCTGATTGGTCGTGATCGAGTAGAGATTGCACATCGGTCAGGCTTTGGTCCGAGGGTGGCGCGGCTGCCCCGCCAGTTGTAACAGAGTCGCAGAGGGACGCCGGCCCGCCGTGGTGCATTTTCGGCAGCGCAGCCGGCTGGCGAGATCATGTACGAAGGTGGCCCGCGGATTCTTCATCGCCGCGAGGTCAACGTCACTTGGTGTCCTGCAACCTTCGCACCTGATTTCGAGCCAAGCGAAGCCTCCATTCACGGCCTGGTCGATCGTCGGGGATGGATCGATCGGCTCTCCGTCGGACCACATGCGTTCGTTCCAGCTCTCGCATAGCAGCTTGTCCGCCTGCTGGATGAGTGCTTCCCCCTTCGCCCGCATTTCTGCCGATCGGGTGGCCAGGATGTTGGCCATTGCTCGCGCCTTGCCAAGCTCCTTGCTCAGAGCCCTGCGGTCGCCGCCCGACAGCGGCGTAGGGTGATACTTCGGGGCCATCCGACATCCCGGCGCGAAGAGAGGATCGGCGACCTGGAGCGGGCTACGGCGTTTCCAATGCCGGCCAGCACCCGTCTTCCTCGTGCCTGCCCGTTCGTTGCTGGCAGGTGTTGTCGAGCAGCCGCTGTGCGACATCCTTCCAGATCGCGTTGCTGCCATACAATCGGACTGCATCGGCAGTCTGAATCTCGACGATACGCTCGCAGCGGCGGCAGGAAACGCGGAGGATATGGCGCCCAATATCTGAAAGGCGTCGTTGCCGAATCCTCGTATCGTTCGCGACGGCGCGAGGATCCTGGAGGATCGATTCCCAGTATTCGGCCGGGAGCGTTGCCTCCTGAGCGGTAGCAGGAGGACGTCGCCTGCGGGCGGCCTCGGCGGCCAGCTTTTCCATCTGCTTCGGGGTCGGCATGCGCCAGCTCGCGGGTCGATCGGCCATGCCGAATTAGAACATAACAAGAACAAATGTCGAGTCCGCTCGGATGGTCCCGGAGAAAAAATCGTCCTGATGGGGAGGCCGTGATGTCGGAACCAAGGCCTGCGGATCGTCTTGAATCCGGCATCAGTATCGGAGTTCCCATGGCCCCCCGCGCTAACTGGAAAGGCTTCCTGCGGCTCTCGCTCGTTACCTGTCCGGTCGCGCTGTATCCGGCCACGTCCGAATCCGAGAAGGTTTCGTTCAATCAGCTCAACCGGAAGACAGGCCACCGGATCAAATATGCCAAGGTCGATGCCGACACCGGCGAGGAGGTGGCCAATGAGGACATCGTCAAGGGCTACAAGGTCGACGACGACACCTTCGTCGAGGTGACCAGGGAGGAGCTCGAGAACGTCGCGCTGGAATCGACGCGAACAATCGAGATCGACGAGTTCGTCGACCGCAGCGAGATCGATCCGCGATATCTCATCCGCCCCTATTACCTGTGTCCCGACGGCAAAGTGGGGCACGACGCGTTCGCGGTCATCCGCGAAACCATCCGGGAAATGAACAAGATCGCGATCGGGCGCGTCGTGCTGACCAACCGTGAGCACATCGTCGCGCTCGAGGCCATGGACAAGGGCCTGATCGGAACGCTGCTGCGCTACCCTTATGAGGTGCGATCCGCGGATGAGTATTTCGACGAAATCCAGGATGTCAAAGTCACCAAGGACATGCTCGATCTCGCCAGGCACATCGTCAATCAAAAGTCGGGTCACTTCGAACCTGAGAAGTTCGAAGACCAGTACGAAACCGCCCTGATCGATCTCATCAACAGGAAACGCGCCGGCAAGCCCATCACCGCGAAAGCGCGACCGCGTGGCGAGAACGTCGTCGATCTGATGGACGCGCTGCGCAAGAGCATTGGCGGCGAAAAGGCCGCACAAGCAGCCAAGCCGGCCAGGAAGCCGCGCAAGGCCGCAAGCGGTCAAAAGGAAATGTTGATGCCGATCGCCGGCAAGAAACCCGCGAAGGAAGCTGCGGCAAAGAAGCCGGCAGCAAGGCCGCAGCGAAAGTCAGCCTAGGTCCGGCTGATCCGGGCTGATATAGTGATGGCATGGCATTCCGTGTCTTGATCATCGGCGGCACGGGGCAGGTGGGCGCTGCGGTGGTGCGTGCCCTGGCGGCGGAGCCGTCCTGCGCTGAGGTCGTGATGGTCAATCGCAGGGCGATTTCTCTGCCCGCCGATCACCGTGTGCGGCAGGTGGTTTTGGATACGGCAGCTGCTGATCTTCCGTCAGATGTGACCGAGCTTGCGCAAAGCATGATTGCGCAGGGCGATCCTGTCTTTGGGGCATGCTGTGTCGGCGTCGGACAAGGTAGCCTGAAATGGAGCGAGGAGGAGCTGAAGGCGCTTGAGATCGGCGTGGTCGGCGGCTTTGCCCGCGGTTGCCGCGCCGCAGGTATCACACGGTTTGCTCTGCTCTCGGCAGTAGGAAGCACCTCGAAAAGCAGGATCCGCTATGTCCGGATCATGGGACTCAAGGAAGAGACGGTTCAAGCGGTCGGCTTCCAACGCCTTGCGATTTTTCGTCCGGGAATCATTGCCGGTAATGTGCACACGCCGAGCTATGTTGCCTGGCTGGGCCGCTTGATTCCGGGCCGGTTTGGCGCGATCGAGCAGGACGATATCGGGCGTGCCGTTGTCGTTGAGTTCATCGATGGCTCTGCCCAAAGCGGGGTCGTGTATCTTGAGAATGGAGCGATGAGACAGCGGTCTCGAGCACTGGCTCGTCCATGAACGCGCTCGCCGCCCTTGAATTCGGCACCAAGCTCGGCCCGCAGTCGCCGCTGCTGCCCCTAAGCAGCAGCTAACCTTTTGTCATTCGCAAATCTGCGGCGTGATCGCGGGCAATTTTTTTGCCCGGAGGCGCTTGCAAACAAATGTGCGTTGAAATAATTGTAATACACCACTAAGATATCACAGGGAGAGCGCAATTGGACGCCCGTGGGTCTAACCGTGTCGATAGCGATGTGCTTGTCGTCGGAGGGGGAGCCGCAGGAGTTGCGGCCGCTGTAACCGCCGCTCGAAGGGGTCTGAAAGTCACGCTCGTGGAGCGGTATGGCTTTTGCGGCGGCGGCGCTGTGGCTGGGCTGTCGGGTACGGTCTGCGGTCTGTACGAGGCGACCGAAGCGATCAACGCCAAACCGAAGCAGGTTGTTTTTGGTTTTGCCGACGAATTTTGCCGCCGATTGGAAGCCAAAGGCGGGCTTGGCGATCCGCTGCTCTACGGAAAGACTTGGGCGCGGGTCCACGAGCCCTTGGTGTGGCGCGAGGAAGCAGACGCAATGCTGCAGGAAGCCGGAGTACGCGTCGTGTTCCATGCCGTCGCCAGCGACGTGAGCATGGAGGGCGACAGGATCGCGGGGGTGGTCATTTGGACGAAACAGGGACCCCTTGATGCGCGCGCCAAAGTCGTCGTCGATGCGAGCGGAGATGCTGATGTCGTCGCAATGGCCGGCTTGCCCAGCTTCATTGGCGACAATGGCAGGGTTCAGAACCCGACGATGGTCTTTCGAATGATGGGTGTCGATATCGATCGTTTCGTCACCGAATACGGTGCCGACACCATCATGCCGGAAAAGATATCCGACATGATCCGCGCAAAGCACAATGCGGGTGAATACCGGCTGCCGCGCGCCAAGATCTGGCTGTTCCCCACCACCCGACCCAACGAGTTGCTGTGCAATTGCACGCGTGTGATCGGGCCGGATGGGCGTGAGCTCAACACGCTCTTACACCAGGATTTCACCGACGCCGAAATCCAGGGACGGCTTCAGGCGCGAGAATACGCTCGTTTCTTTCGCGATAATCTCGTGGGATGCGAAGCCGCCTTTCTGAACGATACCGGCGTCCAGGTCGGCGTGCGCCAGACCCGTCAGGTCTCTGGTGTAAAGAGGCTTTCAAACGACGACGTCGTCAAAGGCGCCAAGTCATCTGACGGCATTGCGGTCTCGCCTTGGCCGATCGAGCTGCACTCGGGCGTCAAGCCTCGCGTCGAGTGGCTCCTGAACGACTACTACGAGGTGCCGTATGGGTGCTTCGTGCCGGAGCGCGGGGAGGGGTTGCTGGTTGCCGGCCGCTGCCTCTCGGCGGAGCACGAAGCAGTCGCTTCAGCGCGGGTCACGGCTCAGTGTTTCTCCTACGGTCATGCGATCGGTCATGCAGCGGTGATTGTGGTGCGCGACGGAATCGCGCCGAGGCACATCGACGGACAGCAAGTGAGGGCAGCGGTGAACGCCGACGGCGCGCGCCTCGATTAACAGGATCGTGAACAGATGATCAAGCTAGACAATCAAGGCCCGATCGCCATCGTTACCATCAATCGCGCGGAGCGCCGCAATGCGTTGGGTTCGCAGCTCATGCGGGATCTGAACGCTGCCCTGGCCGATTCAGAGCGCAATGACGCGATCGGCGCAGTTGTGCTGACAGGCGCCCCGCCCGCATTCTGCGCCGGCAGCGACCTCAAGGAGCTGGCAGGCCTCTCGATCGCCGATATGTGCAAGCACGAGGCCGAAACCGCAACGTTCGCGCGTGCGATCGGCTACCGCGCCAAGCCGGTCATCGCGGCCGTCGAAGGATACGCTCTGGGAGGCGGAATGATCCTTGCGGCATCGTGCGACATCGTGGTCGCTGCGTCGAACGCACGATGGCATCTGCCGGAAGCCCCGAACGGTTGGCTGCCGCCGTGGGGGCTCACGGCGCTCCTGACTCGGGTCGGCCCGGTGCGGGCGCGCCGCCTTACGTGGGGCGCGGCTTCGATCGACACGATCGAGGCGGCGAGGATTGGCTTGGTCGATGACGTCGCCGAACCGGGTGCCGCGCTTTCTCTGGCAACGGAGATTGCCGGCGGCCTTTCCAAAGTGCCGCGCGAAGCCGTCGCGTCGACAAAGCGCTTCTTCGACCGCTTCATCATGGCGGACGCCGAGCGCCTGGACGAAGTCTCGTCCCGGGAGTTCGCGTCGAACTGCGAAACGCCGAGTTCCCAAACAACCTTTGAACGCTTTACGGTGAAGTCGTGAATAAAATCGTTGATGCCGCGACGGCAGTTGCGTCCATTCAGGACGGATCCTCGGTCGGTTGCGTGGGTGTGATCGGTTGGGTAACGCCCGATACCCTTTTGAAGGCCCTTGGCGACAAATTCCGCAATACGGGCAGCCCGAAAAACCTGACCTTCTACTTCCCGGTCGGGACCGGCGACGCTCAGGGCATCAAGGGCATGGACCACGTAGCGCAGGAAGGATTGATGAAGCGCATGGTCAGCGGTTCATACATCAATCCCGTCGATCCAAAGACGGGAAAACGACCCGAGCTCATGCGTCTCATCCGTGAGAACAGGATCGAAGCCTACTCCTGGCCAATCGGAGCGACGATGCATTGGCTACGCGAGATAGCTCGTCGCAGCCCAGGTTACATGACCGAAATCGGGATCGGCACCTACATCGATCCAGACAATGGCGGCGGCCGGTTCACGGAAAGAGCACATGACCACCTCGTGAGAAAAATCGAGTTCGACGGAAAGCCGTATCTATTCTATCCGGCATGGAAGTTGGACACCGTCTTCATCTACGCATCGACCTCAGACGAGTTCGGAAATCTGTCTTTCGAGAATGAGGCGCTGGTGTCCTCGAATATTGCGCTGGTGCTGGCAGCCAAGGCCCATGGCGGCCGCGTCGTAGCGCAAGTGCGGCGAGCCGTGCCTCACGGCCAGAGAGCCGCATCCGAGGTCCGGATTCCAGGCATGTTTGTCGATGCAGTCGTCGTCGACCCCAAGATGATGATGACGACCGACGTCGAGTTCGACCCGGCTTACTTCGGCGGTGAGCGCAGGGCGCTGTCTCAACTCCCTCCGATCCCGTCGTCTGCCGACAAGGTCGTCGCATCGCGGGCAGCGAAGGAAGTGCGGAAACGCGAACTTTCCATTTTTGGTTTCGGGGCGGCGGCCGATGTGCCGCTCGTAATGGCGGAGCAGGGACTGCTTCACGGCGACGAGCTCAAGGACTATTGGTTTACCACCGAGCACGGATCCTACGGCGGGATTGTCATGTCCGGATGGCAGTTTTCGGCGAATCTGAATCCCGATGCAATCCTCGACGGCGTCTATCAGTTCGATGCCATTGATGGAGGGTTGTGCAACTTTGCAGCACTCGCCTTCGCTCAGTTCGACCAGCACGGCCGAGTCAACGTATCGAAGTTCGGCGCCGCCAATCCGGGCGCGGGCGGCTTTATCGACATCGCGCAAAGCGCCAAGCGTTTGGTCTTTACCGGAACCTTCACCACCGGCGGGCTCGATGTCGGTTTCGGCGGCGGGAAACTGAGCATCGTCAAGGAAGGTAAGGTTCGCAAGTTCGCGAAGCAGGTGGAGCACATCACTTACGCGGTCGCCGACGGCGTCAAGCGCGGCCAGACGGCCCTGGTGATTACCGAGCGAGCGGTATTCGAAGTTGCTCCGGAGGGACTGGTGTTGACGGAAGTGGCGCCAGGTATCGACGTTCGGCGCGATATACTCGAGCAGATGGAGTTCGCCCCTTGGCAAGTCGCGGACGAACTGAAGTTGATGGATGCAAGCTTCTTCGTCGATCCCGGTCAGACAAGTGCGGTTCGGGGACAAGCCGGTTAAGACGTTCCCCGGTCTCGACGAGACCGGGGATTCCGATCATCTGCCCGACCCGACGCTGATCTCGAATATTTGTCGTGTGTAATTTTCGATCTGCTCCATCAGGGCGGTGACGGCAACGAGTGCACCTTGCTCGTCCTGCCGCGAAACCGCGCGTGCTCGCGCCGCATGCAGGACGCCCATCGCACCGAGGTTCTGCAGGTCGCTTTCGTACCTGTAGTAGAACCTCCGCGACATCGCGTGAAGCGGCGAGATTGAGCGAGCTGCGAATGGGTTGCCGGCAGCCGCGGCGATAAGACCGTTCGCTTTAAAGACCTCACGCAGGTATTTTTCGAGGTTGCCGTGCTTGCCCGCGCCTTCGATTTCGTCGGCAGCAGCGAGAAGGCGCTCTCGGTCGCTTGCAAGGATGCGGCGAGCCGCCCTTATCGAAATGAAAATCTCGAGTTCGCGCCGCAGCTCGATCGCCAACAACTGCTCATGAACATTTATCTCGGTAATCATCAAGCCGTGTCGGGGCAGAATGGTCACGAGACGGTCCGCCTGAAGGCGTTTCACCGCTTCACGCACCGGTGTGCGGCCGATGCCGATCTCCTCTGCCAATCCCTCCTCAGACCAGTGGCTGCCGGGCGGCAGCTGCAGTGTCACGATCATCTCCTCGAGGCGTCGGTGAGCCGTGTCGGCCTGAGACTCAGGAGGGGAAAGTACTCCGACTTTTTTCGCCATTGGACGCCAAGCTCTTAGCGCGCGCAAAGGCGCGATGTGGGTGTCTCTTACGAATATCCTCGCTGCGACGCTCGGGACAAGCGCGGCACGAGGGCATCTCACACAATGCGCACACCTAAATGGACCCCTCCCAGGGCTGAGCGGTCATCATTCAGGAAAGCGCAATGATGTGTTGACGAAACTTTTGTAAGATATTACTAGTACAGCACAAGCGCAACGACGCCGAGGGAGGATATTCATGTCTTGCTGGAAAGGGGCCCTGATTGCAGGGTGCATCGCTTCCGGACTGCTTTTCGGACCGGTGGCCAGGGCCGAAGATGTGGTCAAGATCGGGCAGATCGAGGCCCTGACCGGCGCAACCGCCACCTACGGCTGGATGTCGGCGCAGGGGAGCAAGGTTGCGGTCGAGGAAATCAACGCGAAGGGTGGCTTCAAGGTCGGCGACAGGACTTACAAGCTCGAACTGCAGCAGGTCGATACGCGCGGCGAGCCGCGCGAGGCGACCGTACAGTTCCGCAAGATGATGGAAGAAAAGGTTCACTTCGTCTTCGGGCCGTTTCTGACCAATGTCTTCAACGCCATCGAGCCGATAGCCAATCAGAACAACGGCAAATTCCTGCTGTTCGCGGGCGCGACGTCGGCGCACGCAGCGCTTGGCAAGCCCGATCATGACTATCTGCTGCGAACCTGGAACTGGGACGCGGGATCAGCAGGTTTCGGCAAGCTGATGGTGGACTATTTGAAGAAGCTCAATACCAGGAAGGTGGCGATGCTTTTCCAGAACGACGCCTTCGGCAAGACCGCCGTCGATATCTATAGCGCGCTGTTCAAGGATGCCGGAATTGAACTGCAGGTCGAATTGTTCGAGCCCGGCACGAAAGACTTCAGCGCGGTGCTCGCGAAGCTCGCGGCTGGCAAGCCGGACATTCTCTTCCCGGGTTATTCGGATGCCGTCCTCTACGATATCGTGAGGCAGTCGACCGAATCCGGTTTCGGCAATCGTTTCTTTCTCGTTCGCGGCTCAATCGGGCCGGCGTTGAAGAACAAGGACGCGATCGAAGACTATATCGCATACGTTCCGAAGTACTTCGAGGGTGCCGAGAAGACCGAGCCGAAGGTCCGCGCCTTTATCGAAAGCTATCAGAAGCAGTTCAAGCGCGAATTTCCCTACGATCAAGCACCGCTTTGCTCCTCATCTTGTTATGACCATGTCTACATGCTCGTGGAGGCCATGCAGAAGGCTGGGACCGTCGACGACGTGGCAAAGATCCGAGCTGCCCTGATGAGCATGACCTATGAGGGCATGTGGAGAATCAAATACGACAAGACCGGAGAGGCCGTGTTCGGGTTCGATGTCGTCCACGTGCGCAAGGGTGGTGCCATCGAGAGAGTGCCTTACGACCCGACCAAGGAGTAAGGCTCGTTCGTCGCGCTCCGGCGGAGCCGGAGCGCTCTCTCTCCATTCGGGAAGGCGTCATGAAATGCGCTTCCCGCGGACCTTCGATCAATGACGCAGCTAGTCATCGGACAATTGCTCAATGGCGTGATCGTGGGCACGCTCTACGGCATCATAGCGTTGGGCGTGACGCTCACATTCGGCCTGACCGGCGTGGTGAATTTCGCGCTCGGCGCCTTCATGATGCTTGGCGCCTACGCGACCTGGTATCTCTACGACGTCGTGGGTTTCCCGTACCCCGTGGCCGTCATCGGTGCCGTCGTGGTCGTGAGTATCTTCGGCTACGTTTCGGATCTTGCCCTGTTTCGCTTCACTCGCGGCAACCTGGTCAACGGTCTGCTGGTGTCGATCGGCATGATTTCGGTCTTCGAGGCCTTGGTCCTCGCGGCCTTCACGACCACGCCCAAAGATCTGACTTACGTGCTTCCTGGCGCCCTCAAGGTAGCCGGTATCGTTCTGCCGAAGATCAAGGTTGCAGTCGCCGCGGTGTTCCTTGCTGTGATCCTCGGCACATATCTCGCCTTGACGCGGACGTGGTTGGGGCGCGCGGCATTCGCCTACGCACAGAATCCCGAAGCCGCAGCTCTTATGGGCATTCGCACGGGAAGGCTTCAGACGATCGTCGTGGTCTATTCGACGGCGCTGGCGGGTCTCGGTGGAGGTTTGTACGCGAGCATGTATTCGATCGAACCAACGATCGGATCGGCTTACGTTCTCAAGGCGGTCGAGGCTGCCATTCTCGCCGGTGTCGGCAGCGTGCTCGGCGCATTGGGCGGCGGTATCATTCTCGGCATCAGCGAGAACATCGGTTCGGTGTTTTTTTCGTCGGCCTTCAGGGACGCTTACGGTCTCGTATTCCTCATCTTGATCCTTCTCGTCCGTCCGGGCGGCCTGTTTGGAGATCGGTCGTGAAGTACGCAATTTCAGTCGGGCTGCTGCTCGCCCTTGCAGTTCCGGCCTTCGTTCACAGCGACTCGGTGCTCGCCATTGCGATCTACGGCTTTATGGCGGCGTCGCTGGCGGTCAGTTTCAATCTGATCTTCGGATTCACCGGCCAGCTTTCCATGTTTCACGCCGCGTCCTTCGGCGTTTCCGCGTACGTGGTCACCATCCTAGTGACTACGTTCGGCTGGAACTTCTGGCTGGCGATCGTCCCAGCCCTGGCCATTGTCGTGATCCTATCTCTCATCGTCGGAACGATTTGCTTCCGCTTCAAGCTCAAGGAATTCTATTTTGCCGTCGTCACCCTGGCATTTTCCGAAGTGCTGCGTTTGATCACATTGAATTGGAACAGCGTCACGAACGGCTCTCTCGGCATTACGATCGTCGATACGCCGAAGATCTGGACGCCATCGGGCACCTTTGCGATTGCGGGCGGGGTCGCTTGGTACTACGTGACGCTGGCTCTGCTGGTGGTCGTATACGCTGTGTGCGGCCGCGTCCTGAAGTCCTGGATCGGACGTTGTCTTGCCGCCATCCGATTGAACGACCAGCTGGGCGAAACGCTGGGCATCGACGTCTTCAAGTACAAGCTGCTCGGCTTCGCAATCGGCAGCGGCCTTGCCGGGCTGGTTGGCGCTTTCTACGGCTTCTACGCAGGGTTCGTCGAGCCGCATTTCCTCTCGATCTCGCTTGGGCTCGACATCATCGCGATGGTCCTCCTGGGAGGCGTCAATTCCCTGATCGGCCCTGTTGTCGGCGCCCTCGTGCTCACGGCCTTGCCGCACGTGATCGAGCTCAGCGCGGAGCTTCGCATCGCTCTGTACGGCTCCATCCTCATCTTCGTGATCCTGGTGATGCCGAAGGGTATCGTCGGCCTACTTACGAGCAGAAATCATGCTGCTTGACGTAAAAAGCCTCACTAAGCGCTTCGGCGGCCTCACCGCCGTGTCCAACGTGGCGTTCGGCATCGAGCGCGGGGAAATCATCGGGATATTTGGACCCAACGGCTCCGGAAAGACCACGACCCTGAGTCTGATCGCCGGGATCCTGAAGCCAACAAGTGGCGTGATTCTCTGGAAAGGGAACGATATCAGCAACCTCTCGCCATTCGAAGTCGCTCAGCAAGGGTTGGTCAAGACCTTTCAGAATCCGCAGCTGTTTCCCGAACTGACGGTCGTCGAACACATGCGCATCGCATGTCACCTGCACATCAAGCGCGAGCTAGGTATCGGTCGCTTACGGACGTTGATCGGTGGCATGCCCGTCGGCTTGGATCGTCTGCTGGAGCAGAAGATCGACCAGGTCCTCGCGCTTTGCCGGCTCTCCAGCCAGAGAAACGAACACGCCGCTGCGCTTTCCTATGGTGGCGAGAAGATGCTCGGCGTTGCAATGGGTATGCTTTGTGAACCAGAACTTCTTCTCCTTGATGAACCGGCCTCCGGCCTGGGTCATGACGAGATCGCAAATCTCGACGCGGTTCTCAGGGATCTAAAATCGCACGGCGTCGCGCTTTGCATTATCGACCACAAGGTCGGCTTTCTGGGTCGGCTAGCGGACCGTTCGATCGCGCTCCACCACGGCGCGGTCATTGCCTCCGGAAAGACCTCCGACGTTCTCGCCGACGAATCCGTTGTCGCGGCCTACCTGGGCAAAAAGCATGCTTGATGTATCGAACCTCAGCGTCAGCTACGGCAAGCAGAAGGTCATCAGGGAGGTGTCCTTCAAGCTGGAGAAGGGCGAAGTGGTCACCTTGATCGGTCCCAATGCCGCCGGCAAATCGACGACGCTTCGAACACTCGCGGGGCTGAAGAAGGCCGATCGCGGCACGATCCATCTCGCTGGAAAAGACATCACCGAATCCTCCACCGTGGACCGGGTGAGGGCCGGCCTCGTTCTCGTGCCGGAGGGACGCCAGATATTCACCAAGCTCTCGGTCCACGAAAACCTGATTATCGGTGCCTATCACCGAGCCGATCGCGATCACGCAAGCGACGACCTGGAGCGAATATTCTCGATGTTTCCACGGCTCCGCGAACGACGGGATCAGAAAGCGGGCTCGATGTCGGGCGGAGAACAACAGATGCTTGCGATCGGACGAGGGCTGATGTCCCGACCTGCGCTGATGCTGCTGGACGAGCCGACACTCGGTCTTGCACCGATCATCATCGAGGAACTGGGGCGGATCGTGCGAAATCTCGCGCACGAAGGACTGACGATCCTTCTCGCCGAGCAGAACGCCATGATGGCCTTGGGCTGTGCCGACCGCGCCTACGTGCTGCAATCCGGCCGGATCGTGACCTCGGGAAATGCGAAGGAATTGTCCGAAACGTCGGAAGTCAAGCAGATGTATCTGAGCGCATGACCCGATCGAGTGCCAGGTGGAGCCGAATGAGTAACGAAGAGACTACGGTAAGCGTCGAGAAACGAAATGGCGTTGCGATCATCACGTTACAGCGGTCGGCCCGGCGAAATTCGATGGATCGATCTCTTGTCGACGGAGTTAAGGCCGCTTTGTTGGAGCTCGATCGCAACGACGAGGTGGGCGCTATCGTTCTGGCCGGCGCCGCTCCGGGGTTTTGCGCCGGAAGCGATTTGAAGTTCATCAGCAGACTCGAACTCGAAGCAATGGGACGGTTCGAGCAGGAGTGCGGCGATCTCGGCCGCTTGATGGGATATTTGGCAAAGCCCGTCGTCGCGGCTGTCGAGAAGTTCGCAATTGGAGGAGGACTGACGCTGGCAACCTCTTGCGATGTGGTCGTGGCGGGGCGTTCGTCGGTCTTTAGTCTTCCGGAGGTGCCTCACGGTTGGCTAACCCCATGGGGGATCAGGTCCCTGGTTGCTCGTGTCGGGCTCGTCAAGGCGCGCCTTCTCTGCTTTTGTCTCGAAGCGCTCAACTGCGAAGATGCGCGCGCCGTCGGCGTCGTCGACTACTGCTGCGAGGACGGCGAGGCGCTGACGAGAGCAATCGAGATTGCGAACAAGCTCGCGCAACTGCCACGTCCCGCCGTTCGTGCGACGAAGCGTTTCTTCTCGAACTATCTCATGGAAGAAGCAGAAACGATGGATTTCGAGGCAAATCGTCTATTTCTCGAGAACTGCCGGGAGACGTCCGCTCAGGCGACCTTCGAGAAATTCCGGCAAAGTTAAACTACATTCTGGCACACCGACACGAGGAGCGGTCCAATGCTCTTGGATCTCAATGAAGACGAAGCTTTGGTAAGAGGCAGTCTCGAGCAATTTACCGCGGGCGCACTGCGGCCCAGGATCAAGCCCTTCGCCGACAGGCATGAGTTTCCAACCGAGCTCGTGAAGGAATTCCTTGCGCTCGGCTTCATGGGCACGGCGTATGATCCGGCTTTCGGCGGTGGAGGGCTCGGTACGCGCGGAGCCGCCATTGTGGCCGAGACGCTCGCGCGCGCAGAACCCGGCTTTGCCGCCATCTTCCTGTGCAACAGCGCTCCCATGACGGTTATCGCTCGCTATGGATCGGACGACTTGAAGGCCAAATGGCTTGAGCCGCTGTGCCGCGGTGACTTTATCGCGTCATTTGGTGTCACGGAGCCGAGTGGTGGGTCGGACGTCGCGAGCGTAAAGATGCGCGCCGTGGAGGACGGTGATTCTTTCGTCTTGAGTGGCTCCAAGGTGTTTTCCACCAATGCCGGCACTCCGCTCCACGGCATTACGACGTTCGTGGCCGTTACGGACCCTGCATTGGGAGCGAAGGGGCTGTCTACATTCGTGGTGCCCGTCGGCACGGCTGGCTTCCGGGTCGGGAAAGCGAGCCGCAAAATTGGCTGGCGTGTCGCTGATTCCGTAGAGCTCTTTCTCGACGAGTGTCGAGTTCCCAAGGCGAATATGGTCGGAAATCGCGGCGACGGCCTGAAGCAAATCCTGACGACGCTGAGCATCGGACGGATACTCGTCGCGGCAACGGGTCTTGGACTTGCGCGCAAAGCGATCGATCTTGCGAAGGTGTACGGCTCAGGTCGCAAGGTCGGGGGTACGCCGATCTTCCAGCACCAAGGGCTGACTTTTCCTCTCGCAGATGCACTGACGAAGATCCACGCAGCCGAGCTGATGATCCGGAACGCTGCGTGTCTGGCTGACGCCGATCGGCCATTCCGGTTGGAAACGTCGATGGCCAAGCTCTTCGCAACGGAAATGGCGAGCGAAGTTGCGGACATCGCTCTGCAGGTGCATGGAGGATACGGTGCATTCGAGGAATTCGACGTGTCGAGTCTCCCAGGCGAGGCCAGAGTGTTGCGTATCCTCGAGGGTACCAGCGAGATCCAGAGGCTGGTCATTGCGCGAGAACTTACCGCATAGCGGATATCGTTCTCAGTGCTTCAATCCGGAGCGCGAAAGCACCGTCGCCACGAGGGAGTGTGAGCGCATTTTCTCGGACCCGCGAGCTGTCGTTCGACCAGGTTCGCGCTGTCGTCGGTCGAAATGCCGATTAATAGAGCTCAGCTCAAAACATCCTAATCCGTGGCGCCATGGCAAGAAACGAGCAGAAAATGCTGCTTGGCTTGCGGGAGCGATTTCAATGCTGATCACGAGGGAACCAAGGCCGGCGATGCGGACGCTGCGGGGATGGGCAATCGACCTGGCCGGCGCTATCCGTGGGTGCGAGCAGCGCGGTTGGATGCAGGATCGCGCATGGCTGGGATTTGCGACGGCGCGAGCTCGATGATTGAGGTCCGATGAGCCGGCGCGCTACTCGCTCCAGCCTTGTGCGCTTGCAGGGGGATAACAACTGAAGCCTGAGTTGCGACCTCGGAGAGACATCAGGTCAGGTGGGGAGAGTTGAAGAATAGCTTTCCAAAGCGCAGATCAGTTGCGCGACGACAATGGCTCGCAGGGAGGTGCAGGTTCGCCAAACCTGGTCATGTTCTGTCCAGGCGCGTGCGGCGATGGCCGCACCGGGCTCTTGTGAACCGAGCCGCGTGACGTTTCGGCCATCCGGCCGCGATCCCTCGCGCAAACATAGGGCGATCACGCGCTAAAAATATCGCAATATATAATGTGTCGCTCGCCGGAGGCACTCGCCCGCGGTCCCCGCCGTCATTGCATGCCGGCGTCGCTGTCACTGTCCCGCGTTCGGGTGCCTTGTTAACCGGTCTCGCGACTGCAGTCGCCTCGGTGCCCGCGGGCATTGCATGCCCGCGTCGCTATCACTGCCCAGTCGGCGGCTGCCTCTTTGATCTTGTCACTCTTGGCTTGATTTCACTTCTTCCGGGTTGCTCAGCGCTCTCATCGTCGAGAGCTACGGGGCTCCGCCCCGCGCGCGCGCCAGGGTAGCGCGCCGGCTATGCCGGCGCCGCCCCGAGCGGTCTCCCCGGTCTTCCGCGCTTCGCTCATTTGCCGACCTTGGACGAATTGGGACGCGCTTGTGCAGACCCGCTTCTCGCGAAGCGGCCCTCATCGGGCGGGAGATACCCCTCCGCTCGGGGCGCCCTGGCACTTGCTGCCCCCGGTCTCGCCGACGGGCAGGGGCGCAGGCGCGGAGTGCGCCATGCACCCATGAAGCCAAAAAGGAGATTGATCATGTCGGCCAAATCAATTGGAATACCGAGCGGAACGGAGGTTCGCATTCCGCTCAGCAAGCTCAAGAAGTCGCCAAAGAATGCCCGCAAGACGCCGCACAGTGAGGCGGCGATCGAGGCCTTGGCGGCCAGCATCGCGGTCAAAGGCATCCTGCAGAATCTGGTCGTCGAGCCGGAGGTCGATGGCGAGGGGGCGGCGACAGGGTTCTTCTGCGTGACCATCGGTGAGGGCAGGCGGCTGGCCCAGCTGCTGCGGGTGAAGCGCAAGGAGATCAGAAAGACCGAGCCGATCCGCTGCATCGTCGATACCGCGAATGATCCCCACGAGATCAGCCTGGACGAGAATGTCACCCGGGAAAGCATGCATCCGGCCGACCAGTTCGATGCGTTCAGGAAGCTCGCGGACGAGCGCGGCCTCGGTGCGGAGGAGATCGCGGCCCGCTTCGGCGTGACGGCCCATGTTGTTCGGCAACGCCTGCGGCTCGGCGCTGTTTCGCCCAAATTGGTGCAGCTCTATCGTGACGCCGATCTGACGCTTGAGCAGCTGATGGCGTTTGCCATCACGGACGATCATGCCCGGCAGGAAGCCGTCCATGAGCGCCTGCCCTTCGACCCGGATGCCAGCACCATCCGCCGTCTGCTCACCGAAACCCATGTCGCTGCCACGGATCGCCGCGTGCGTTTTGTTGGGCTCGAGGCCTACACGGAGGCGGGCGGCACGGTGCTGCGCGACCTCTTCACCGAGGATCGCGGCGGCTATCTGGAAGACGTCTCGCTGCTCGACTTGCTGGTGACGGCACGGCTCAACCGCGAGGCAGATAGTCTGCGGGCGGCCGAGGGATGGCGGTGGACGGAAGCCCATCTCGACTTCCCGCATGCCCACGGCATGCGGCGGGTCTACCCGCATCCGGTCGAGCTTTCGGCCGAGGATCAGGCCGCACTTCAGGCGGTTCAGAGCGAGTTCGACCGGCTGACCGAGCAGCATCAGGCGGCCGAGGAACTGCCTGACGACGTGGACGCGCGGTTCGGTGAACTGGAGACCGAAATCGAGCGGCTGGAGGCACAACGGCAGGCCTACGACGCCGGCGACGTCGGGCGCGGCGGCGCCTTTGTAGTCCTCAATCACGACGGCACGGTGCGGGTCGAGCGCGGCTTTATCCGTCCCGGAGACGAGAAGCCCGAGGCAGAAACCGGGCCGGGAAGCAATGTCGAGGCGGGGGACGAGGGGGACCGGGAAGGCGAGGACGCCGCGCCGGATGGCGAGGACGACGAGGGCGCGAGCGACGAGGAGGACGGGGACCAGCCGCTGTCCGACACTCTTGTTCGCGACCTCACCGCGCACCGAACCTTGGGGCTGCGCCTCAATTTGTGTGAGCAGCCTGACGTCGCCATCGTGGCGGTCACCCATGCGCTTGCGGCCCAGATTTTCTATTTCGGGGCCAATGCGCGTGTGGTCGGCATTCAGCCGGTGAAGTGCGATCTGGCTGCGCATGCGGACGGGATCGAGGACACGCCGGCCGGCAAGGCGTGGTCGGATCGCCATGCCAATTGGGCACGGCAGATGCCCAAGGACGTCGCCGCACTGTGGGAATTCGTGGCCGAACTTGACCACGACAGCCGCATGGCGCTGTTCGCGCATTGCGTCGCGCTGACGGTGAATGCGGTCAAACTGCCGTTTGACCGCAGGCCGCGGGCGCTAGCGGCGGCCCGCCGTCTGGCCGAGGCCGTGGCTCTCGACATGACCTCCTATTGGCGGCCGACGGTGCGCAGTTATCTTGGCCGTGTCACCAAGGCGAACATCCTGGCGGCGGTCCGCGAAGGCCTCAGTGAGGAGGCTGCCGAGCGCCTGTCGGCGATGAAGAAGGCCGACATGGCGCAAGCCGCCGAGCAGCTGTTGGCGGCAACCGGCTGGCTGCCTTCGCTGCTGCGGACGGCCTCTCCGCAGGGGGCAACCGATCTCCAAAGCGAGGCGCAGGGCAGCGAACCGCATTCGCAAGCAGCTGAGTGAAACCCTCGCCGGGGCCGCATGGGCGGCTCCGGCGGGCACAAAAATTTCGGCCGCGCCCTGACGGTGCGCGGCCGATTCCAAGATGCAAAGTGGCGATCTCCCACGCAAAGCTCGCTCCGTTCGGGGGCACGATCCGTCCGATCCGCGCCGATTGCTGCAGCCAGATTGGCCGTAACCGCGCCTCCTTCGACCTTCACCAACGAGACGTAGATCGAAGCCGGGAAGCTCGGATCGCGTCTTGACTGCGCTTGTCGAGAGTGCATTCGGGCGGCCAATTCTAGCGATGCCGGCGGTTCCTTGCGCGAAAATGCGGCTGGGTTGCCTGTGTTGGTCCGGCTGCGTCGTCACCGCGATTGATGCGAGGACATCGGCCTATTCTCGACCGGTCCAACCGTTTTCTGGTGCTGCGCAAGTGGCGGTTGCCATGGTCATCTCCGTCAGTTCGGTGATGGGCTCGCGTCCATCGCAGTCACGATTGGCTGATCAAGCCCGGGGGACGGCAAGGGCCTCGATCGTCTTCCCGCAACGGCTGCGCCTGCTTTTTTCCCCTGCCGCGAAGCGGCGGCATTCCTCGCGGTAAGACAAAAAAGCAGGCTGTCGCCGTCCTCCGCTGGCGCTGCGGGCCTTAGCGGCTGCGGGCCGATCGCTCCCCGGGCCAGGGATCGCCATCGAGGCTGCGATGGACGCGGCCCGAGCAAAACAGACGGAGATTATCATGGCGACCATCGGCACTTTCACCGCTTCGGACAACGGCTACACCGGCTCGATCAAGACGCTGACGCTCAACATCAAGGCGAAGCTCGTCGTATCCGAGAAGGACAACGACAAGGCTCCCGACTACCGGATCTTCGCAGGTAGCACCGAGTTCGGCGCCGCCTGGAAGAAGACCGCTCGCGACAGCGATCGCGAATATCTCTCGGTCAAGCTCGACGATCCGAGCTTCCCAGCCCCGATCTACGCCTCGCTGGTCAAGGTCGAAGGCGAGGAAGGCTTCAGCCTGATCTGGTCGCGCCGCAGCGGCGATTGACCAGCTGGAAGCAACGGCCCCGCCTCCCGGAGGCGGGGCTTTTTTGCGTTTCTGCGCCGCTTTTGGAGGAAGCGGAGGGGCATTTTGCGCTCGGAAACGGGCTTCCCCGCAAGCAAAAATGCGATCGATCCGACGCATGCGTGCTCGGGCTTTTGGGTTCAGAGGACAGGATTTCGCGTCGGATCGAGCTTCGATTTTCGATCTCGGAGACGCGAATTTCGTCAGCTTCCAGCAGCGTCGACGCTCCTTTTCTGTAGCGAAATTCTGCCGTCGATGAGCGTGGAAACCTGCACGGCGCATCGGATTCTCGCTGTCGGGGGTACTGCGTGGCGTCGATGGGAGAACCTTGTCACGGCAGAGAGAGGAAGCGTGAGCGGAGCGAGCATGAAGAATAGGGGAGTGCAAGATAAAAGCACTGTCGCCGTGGGGCGGCCAAGTGATTGTCTGCACATCCAAGATATGTCGCTAGCGGAGCGTAGGGTGTCGCTATGATGTCGCTAAGCACTCTATCTCACTGACGAATAGTGTCCGCATCGGCTCCGTGGTTTTTTTAAGCGGCGTGGCCGCAGCGAGTCGGACAAGGAATTTCATGCTGAGCTTTGGGACCGTGGCCCAAGCACGAAACCAAGCCGTGGACTCGTGAATCGCAATGCACCTGTGCCTCCCCTTTGCGAGGCAGCTTGTGCGTTGCCTTTTCGTCGGCGTTCCGGGGGGCCGAGAGCGCTCCTAACTATGCGCCAGAGCGTCGCAGCTCTCAGCTCGAACACGCTATATGGCACGCTCGGTTCGCGGGAAGGACGGGCACACCGCGTGAGCGGTTTAGATTTTCACCGGGCCAGTCGTCGGTTTGCTGCCGGTTTGGGACCAGGCTATCGGTGATTCCGACAGTGCAGCGTCAGGGACGGTATGGCGATCAGAAGACCCGGTCGGGCAGAACGAGCGTCAGCACGCATGTCGGATCCAAAAATGGGCATTGCAATTCCCAACGAGGCCGAAAGCCTGATTCACACGTTAGGTCAGAGCCGAGTATCCTATTCCTTAAGGCTCGTTCGCATAGGCAATCGTTTTCAACGCCTTATTTGCATCACCACGGCCTTGGTAATCCGCGCCGGCACGGGCGCATGCTCTCGGGCAATTCAATTTGCATACGGCCTCTGGTGTCCGGCGGCCGTAACGAAGTCGTCGACATAAAAGAGGCCGCAGGTCGCTGCGGCCTCTCTTTTTTCTATCAGGACGTCACCACCAATGGCGGTGATGGTGGCGCCAACCGTAGTGATGGCCTCGGTGCCAGCCATGGTGACGGCCGCGACCCCAACCGTAGTGATGCCCGCGACCGCCGTGATGGCCCCACGCGTGTCCATGTCCGTGTCCGTGGCCTCCTCTGACCTGAATGACCTCACCCGCGGAGCTACCCATTGCATGTGGCGTTGCCATCGGCATAGCCGATGCCGACAACATTGGCGCAAGCGAAAAAGCACAACCGATAAATCCGATTGCCAAGAGTCTTTTCATCTTAAGACAGTCCTCCCATTCTGAGCGATAACCCAGCAGACTATCAGCCGCGCATTGCAATGCTCGCTGAACGGTGCATTCACCTACGGTTCATCGATGCCGCGCTTGGCGCTTCCTAGAATCCTCTCGTGTCGATCGGGAATCTGATGAGCCATATTCATGGAACGTCGTTCGGATCGCGCGGTTGGTTGCCGGGGCCTGCTTTGGAGGACAAAATGAAGCGCACAATTATCGCACTTTCTGCCGCCTGCCTGATGGCTTCCAGCACCGCCGTGTTCGCGCAGGGCGTCTCTAACAAATCTCCCGGTCACGAGATGCAGGACAGGGGCTCCAAGAAGGGGAGCCCTGGCGCCTCAGGCTATGCGCCCGGACAGGAAATGCAGGCAAAGGGCTCGAAGTCTGGCAGCCCTGGCGCATCGGGATATGCTCCTGGTCAGACGACAGGGTCCAGCACCGGAATGAAATCGGGTGGCTCGACCAGGTCCAAGTAGCCGGCGTGCCGGGTCGTCCCAGCGTTCGGCCGGGGCGACCCCGCGTTATCTTGGCCTCGGGCCCCGCGGTGCGGCGGCAAACGTTAAACCAAGAACCTTTGCTCTGAGCCGCACCGCGGCTTCGCTGCGGTTCATCTCGACGGCAATCTCGACAGCATAACGGCCCTCGGCGATTAGTTTTTGCAGCGCGCCGTCTTCAGCCGGATCCCAGGGGCGGTTCTTTGGCATTGTGATGCAGATCAGTCTTTGAGGTCAATTCGTATTGGCGAGCTTTTTCCAGCAGCGCGTCTCTGATCGGGCCGGGCGGAAGAAGAGCGGCCTGTTTTCGTGCTTCCTGTGCGCACTCAGCGCTAAGTTCCTGTTCGTTCGTCACGGTTCGCTTCCAGCTCCTTGCGGACGGCCGCGGCAGAATTCCCCACTTTATCGACGACCTTACGAAGCTCCTCCTTCGAGACACCAAGCTCGTGAGCCCAGCATTTCATTTGGTCAGGCGCATGCAGATTGATCTTCGAACGCTCGAACTGATCTTTTTTCGTAAGGCTTTCCATTTCGAACAACTCCGGCTTGAGCGCTCCGTTCCTAAGTAGGAACTGGCGGCCTGATTCGCTGGCGCGACGCTGGCCGAGAGTCTTGAGCAATGCCGTCGATCCCGGTTGGGCTCGCACCAAGATGGGCTGCCGAGGAGCGCCGGTGGACCTCGACACCGGACAGCGGACGCAGTCCTGGTTGGCCGTAAGCGATGAGCTCGCTGCCATGGTCAGCGGACATTATTGGCATCATCTTCGACAGGAGCAGCCAGCCGGCGAGGCCGTCAATCCAGAATTCCAGGACCGGCTCATCGCCAAGTTGAGCGAGCTGACGGATGTTGAGCTTCCCAAGGCCTAACGATACACGATCGGAATCTGCGGCGTCCTAACGTCATGCCGCGCACGATCTGGCGCGGTACTCGATCTCGGCAAGAGGCTTTGGCTCAGTGGTTCTTTCGGGAAGTGGACCGCTGGCGGAAATTGAAAGGCAGGCCAAACCTCGATGGGCCACAATCCGCGATTGGCCCTGGTCTCGACCGCTTCCGACGCTCCGGGGCGCGTCGTCATTCTTCGACCTTGCCATCGGCGGGTTCGAAGGCGAGCCGATTGCACAGCCGCGGGATTCGCATCCCTCTCTTCTTCTTATCGCGCAGTATGACGTACATCATCGCGGTCATCAACGCGTCATTAAACGCATCATGTTGAACAAGCGGGGGAATTTCGAGATCCGCGAGAATTGCGGAGAACGAGAGATCGATGGAGATGTTAGGGGGCGCATCACCGTACTTCCGCTCGTAGTAGAGGCTGGATACCTCAATGCGAGGATTTGGCAGCTCGATTCCAATGAAGGGCAGGACATACTTGTCCAGCATCGCGATGTCGAAATCGACGTAGTATCCGACCAGCGGCCGACCGCCGACGAAATGCAGGAAGTCGGGCAGCAACTTCCGGATCGGGGATTCATGCTCAACATCGACCTGACGCAGACGGTGGATCTTGATCGCATCCGTTCGTATGCTTGCATCGGGACGTACGACCCCCTCGAAGCGCTCACTTGTCAGAATGCGGTTGCCTCTGATCTTGACTGCGCCGATGCTTATGATGTCGTCCGTACGTACGTTCAGCCCCGTGGTCTCGCAATCGATCGCGACAACTTCGTCCGTGGGATCGCGCTTGAACATGAATCGATATGACTGGTCGCCTATCGAAGCTTGGTGAAACAGGCGTTTGATCGCGCGCGGTATCACGTTAGAAGGCGCCGAGATTGAAGTGATGGCGAATGAATTCGCGGAACTTCTTGACGACATAGAATGCGTCTCGCAGCAGATCTCGCTCCATACTCGACAAGGATGACGGTCGTATCAGCGTGCCTGTGGCGCCGGCCGACTCCGCCAGTTGCCCGTCGAGACGTAGCATCAGCATGAAGTTGAACGCTTGATGGAGCTCGCGGGCGAATTCTGCGTGCAAAACGCCCAAATCACGCAAGCGGCCGATGCGCTTATCCGTCGCGGTCTCCACCAGCCCATGCTCGAGAGCAAGGCTGCGAACGCCATGCACAATCGGAAATAGACCGCCCTTTTTCAGGTCGATCGCGTCGCCATTCCCCGCAGACGTGATCAAATTCTTGAACAAGCCAATCGGTGTCGGGAAGAGGTCTATGGCCTGCGCGAAATGCGCCAGGAAGGCCTGCTCCCCGCGCGCCATCTCGATCAGCTTGGTCTTCACTTCGGTTAGCAGCGTAGGGTCACCGGCAACGCAGCGGGCGTCAAAGAGGATGGCGACGTTCAGGTGAGCGGTATCGTCGGGCAGTGCAAGCCAATTGCGAATGTCGACGGTGTAATCGGACAGTGTTTTGGACCATGCTGGATTGCTCACCATCACGTGTCCGGGGCAGGGAGGAAAGCCAAAATCTGCCAGCGCGCCAGAGAATGCCGCACGAAACTTATCAAGCTCCCCCTGTTCGATTGCCCGTGACAAAATGAGGCCGTTGTCCTGATCCGTGCGGGCGGTCTGCTCGCCCCGGCCCTCGCTTCCCATGACCATGAGGCACCCGCGCGCGCGAACGTCGGCCGGCGCCACGAGATCGAACAATCTGGAAAACAGGCGCTGATTCAAATCGGAAACGATTTCGCCAATCAGCTCGACGTCGATCCCTTGCCGCCGCAGGGTCCGCACCTGAGCCGCTGTTTGGCGGGCGACCGCTGCCAGGTCGTCTTGATTCGTAGCGCGCTCTATGCGCCCGGCAATGACTTGAGCGCTACCGGCGAGGAAACCCAGAACATCGATGTCCTCCAGGATGCCGACGAACCGTTCGTCGTCGCGAATGGCGATGCGACGCTTGTTGAGCTTGGTCATCAGTACGAGCGCTGAAGAGACGAAATCGTCAGGCCGGAGTGTAACCAGGTCAAAGTGCGCCAGATCGCGAACCGATGTTTGGGTGGATTGACATTTTAATACAACAGCTTTCGACAGGTTCATGCCAGTGATGATGCCTGTCCGGTCGCCGTCGCTGACGAACAATGCGTTGCTGTTAATCTCTTGCATCTTGCGGCCCGCCGCTTCCACGGTGCCGTCGGCATCAATGAAGGCGGCCGGATGCAGAAAGAGCTCGGATATGCGAGCTCGCATCATCGATCCATGCCTCTGCTCGTCCTCGTCTCTGACGAACTCATCGAGTTTGCGCGCGATGTCGCCGTAGAAGAACGAGGCAAATCGAGGATTGTTCTGGATCAGGCCGAGCACCGTATTTCTAGGAGCGGAGTAGCATAACGCTTCCTCGCGCGCGATGAAGGCGTGCCCACTCTTGCCGTGGACGAGCGCGCGGCTATCGAAGCTGTCCTTGGGGCCGAGCAAGGCCAGCAGATCGGTCCCGTCGCGCTCCTCTATTGTGCCCTTGATGATGACAAAGAGGGCCTGGGACGAAGCTCCTTGATCGATAATTGATTCGCCTGGGCGGAAGTAGACAATGTCCAGCGCCGCACGAAGGGTCTCCACTTCGTGCCGCGTCAGACGATCGAACGGTGGGTTTGCGGCATCAAAAGCCTTGGGCATTCGCCATTGTGCCTGTTTTTCACTGAACGGAACTTTCAATGACTGGTGGCGCTTGCTGCTCCGATGCCAGTCTGGCTCCGCACGAATTGCGCGTCGAAGCCGTCGCGGTCGGTGCCGGCACGCGCGCTACGGTCCAGAACCGAGATCAGCCAGATGGAGACGAATGCAATGGCCATCGAGAATAGCGCAGGGTTGTCCAGCTTGATGGGGGCCGATCCCTTCGCAAAGCCGAGGGTCACCTCCCACACTGCCGGCGACAGAATGACGCCGACGACTGCGCTGATCAGGCCGAGCAGGCCACCAATCAAGGCGCCTCTCGTGGTAAGGTTCTTCCAGAAGATCGACATCACCAGCACCGGGAAGTTGCAGGACGCTGCGATGGCAAAGGCAAGGCCGACCATGAAGGCGACGTTCTGGTTCTCGAAGATGATGCCAAGCACGATTGCGAGCATGCCCAGGAATAGCGTCGCTATCTTCGAGACACGAACTTCATCCTGTTCATTGGCATGTCCGCCCTTGATTACCATGGCGTAGATATCATGGCTGATGGAGGATGCTCCTGCGAGCGCCAAGCCGGAAACGACTGCGAGGATGGTGGCGAAGGCTACCGCCGAAATGAAGCCGAGGAACAGATTGCCACCAACTGCGTCGGCTAGATGGATCGCTGCCATATTCGACCCGCCCTTGATCGCTGCAATCCCGCTTTTTGTTTTCTCGAGAATTCCCGCGTCGAGGAACGCCAGATCGGTCGAGACAAGCGTAATGGCGCCGAATCCGATGATGAAGGTCAAGATGTAGAAATAGCCAATGAAGCCGGTGGCATAAAACACTGACCTGCGAGCGGCCTGGGCGTCTTTGACCGTGAAGAAACGCATAAGAATGTGCGGCAGACCGGCGGTGCCGAACATGAGGGCCAAGCCGAGCGAAATGGCCGATAGCGGATTTGAGATCAGGCTGCCGGGCTCCATGATTGCGAGCTTCTTGGGATGTACTTCGGTTGCCTTGGCGAACAGTGCTTCCGGGCTAAACCCGAACTTGTAAAGCACGGCTCCTGCCATGAAGGTCGCGCCGAACAGCAACAGCACAGCCTTAATGATTTGCACCCAGGTCGTGGCTTTCATGCCGCCAAAGGTCACATAGATCATCATGAGGCCGCCCACCAGGATGACGGCTATCCAATAGTCCAGACCGAAGAGCAACTGGATCAGCTTGCCGGCACCGACCATCTGCGCGATCAGGTAGAAAGCGACGGTCACGAGCGAACCGCACGCCGCCAAGATGCGTATCCGTGTCTGGCCGAGCCGAAACGAAGCGACGTCGGCGAATGTGAACTTCCCGAGATTGCGGAGTTGCTCGGCAATCAGGAATGTGACGACAGGCCAGCCAACGAGCCAGCCTACCGAGTAGATCAGGCCATCATATCCTGAGGTGTAGACAAGGCCTGAGATGCCCAGGAAGGATGCTGCCGACATGTAGTCGCCGGCGATCGCAAGCCCATTCTGGCCGGCCGAGATGCCGCCACCTGCCGAGTAGAAATCCGCTGCCGATACAGTCCGTTTCGACGCCCAATAAGTTATTGCCAAGGTCAGGGATACGAACCCGATGAACATGCCGATGGCGGCCCAATTGACCGCTTGCTTGGTCCCGCCATCAATCGTCCCGGCTGCAAGTGCGACCGAAGAAATGCAAGCGAACAACGTCGCCAACAGGAAGGCTTTCTTCATTGGCGGCGCGCTCCAACAATCTGGCGGATCAGAGGATCATATTCTGAGTTCGCCTTGCTGACGTAGATGCCCGTCAGCAGGAATGCCGAAACAATAACCAACAGTCCGATCGGAATGCCGATGGTCATGACGCCCGTCCCCATTCGTGTGCCAAGGAAGTGTGGAGCGCAGGCGACGAGCAGGATGAAGCCGAAATATTCGATCAGCATGATCGCCGACAGGGTCCAGCCTAACGACGAACGTCGACGAACCAGTTCCTGATAGTTCGGGTCTTGCTCGATATGTTCGTAGGTGCTCAATGTTTGGTCCCTTCAGAATGGGTGGAAGAGCATCGGGCCGCACAAAGCGGTGACTATTTCCTGCGTATTCAATGTCGGGCACGCGTAGACGTGAGCCAGGCGAAGCTCACCGAAAATTGGCAATCAAGTTACGTATGTACGATCGAGACTGAGGGATCTTGATGCAGATCAAAATTGTTGCGTGATCCGTTTCATCTTCCGGTCTTGAGCGCGGAGAGGTCTGCCGTGGTCCGGGAGCGATCCCTAACCGGCGCTTCTTGATAGAGATCAAACTGGCATCGATCACATGGCCATATACGGGCGTGTGAGCAGCAAGCTGGAAGAAGCGAAACCGGCTGCCCGAGCGCTGAGTGCGGTCTACTAGCCTCCGAGAAGAGAGCGCGGACTTGCCGGATTTTGTGAATGGTTGGCGTCGCAAAGAGAACAATCTCGGAGGAAGCGGCTTATGGAAGCAAGGTTCGCGAATGCTGTTTCGCCGGAAGCGATCTATGACGTGTCGGCCGACTGGGCCAAGCGCGCCTATATCGATGACGCCAAATATCGCGAGATGTACGCGCACTCGGTCAAGGACCCGAACGGCTTCTGGGCCGAGCACGGCAAGCGGATCGAC
>NZ_JADYVV010000079.1:0-43788 GCF_020194035.1 Bradyrhizobium sp. BRP56 | reverse complement strand
CCCATCGGCCGCCAACAGGCCGCGTGGTTGTTTGGAACTCGCATCGCGCAAACCATCTTGGCCAGCGATCCATTCGATCGCACCCAACAGGCCGGACATATGGATGCAAGCGATCCGATCTCACCAACAGCTCTTGTGCCACGGGGGCCGTCCACATATGGGTCCTGGCCTTCGCCAGGACGACGAAAGTGGGGAGCCGCGCATGGCGCCTCCGGACCAGCGGATCACCTGCATTTCGCAGGTGATGATACTGGACGAGCTATTTGACAGGTTGAATCTCTGCATGCGCATCGTGCATGACGCACTCAGTGCGTGCGCCCGCCCAGCCTTGCCGGCTGCGATGCGCGAACCTGCCAGAACCGCAGCAGGCGATCGGCGTTTTCGCGGGTCAATTTCGTGAACTGGCTCTTCGCATGGGCGAGCTCGACCGGTCCCATGGAGCCGGTGGTATAGCGACATTCCATCACGGCGGCGGTGGTCTCCCAACTCAGGCCTGCCGCCCGGCACGGCACCAGCAGGCCTTCACTGCGCAGGCTTTGCATCAGGGAGCGGATCACCTCGATGTTCGACTGCGCAAGATACGCCAGCGCAACGATGGTCTCTTCATATTTTCGCTGCCTGGCGAAACCGAGCAGTGAGGCTTCGTTGAGCTCGCCATCGTCCTTCAGCTTCGCGACGTGGTGCTTGGCCGCGGTGAAGTCGCGGACTTGCGACATGTCGCGCTCGACGCCGGCGGCGACCGCGGCGATCGCGTGCCGGATCTCTTCGAACAGATAGGGCGGGGCGCGCTCCAGCAGACGGCCGCGAACCTCTTCCGTCGCGCGGCGCAGGAGTTGAAGGCGGAGCTCCGACGGCAGGTCCGCGCGAATGCCGGTCTCGACCGCAAGGACCGGATCGTGCTCGGCCTGCGCGAGGATGACGGCAAATCCGCCCGGCGATACTTTGGCGCCGGGATTGGTGACCAGGCGGTGGCTCACGCTCGCAAAGCGACGCGCCAGAAGCGCGTCAGTGACGACCTCCTTCAGCCACCAGCGGCCGGAGACGGCGAGCAGATGCTGCTCGCTCTTGGTCCGTGCGATCTCGACCAAATCGTCCGCGCTTAGCCGCGACGATTCCTGCAGGATCGGCCGCGCGATCCTGATCTCGTCATTGCTGGCGAGACGGCGAATGATCGCGGGCGGTGCCTGGGCGACCGGTGCGAGCTGCTCGCTGATGTCGGTGAGCGCCATCCGGGCGCTGATGTCGGCGAGCGCGCGCAACTCGATGGTCTTCACCAGACGCTCGAGCACGTTGTCGAACAGCTCGATCTGTTCGCTGTTGAACTTGCCGGCGGATGCGAGGAAGAGGCTGGTGACGCGCCTTGCCGTGGCCAGGCATTTATCGGCGGAGCCGGCGCGTATCGCAGCCTCGACCTCGTCGACAATTGCTTGTCCATCATTCAGCATTGCTCGTCCTGAGCCGTCGCGGCGCGCTTTTCTAAGCCGCCTTCAGGACTAGCGGATGGGCCTGAATGTTCCGTAAAGGATAATTCTCCGTAAAATCACGGAGGCTACTGCCCGTTCCAGCCGCAGGCCTTGAGCCGCTCCCGCATGTGTTCGGGTGCCGGCGCGACCACATGCACCGGGTCCTTGTTCCTGGAGATCGGGATGCCGATCTCGCGGGAATGCAGATGCAGGGTCGGCTCACCGAAGCGCGGACCGTTGCCATAGATATTGTCGCCGACGATCGGCCAGCCCATCGCCGCCGAGTGCACCCGCAGCTGATGGGTGCGGCCGGTGACCGGCTCCATCGCGAGCCAGGTGAGGCCGTCGCCACGCCCCAGCACCTTCCAGTTGGTGATCGCCTTCTGGCCATTCGGGTCCGGCTTCTGCCACCAGCCGCGCTCGGCGTTGAGTCGGCCGAGCGGCATGTCGATGGTGCCTTCATCCTCGGCAGGGCCGCCCTCGACCACGGTCCAATAGGTCTTCGAGATCTTGCTGTGCTTGAACAACAGCCCGAGCGAGGCGGTTGCCTTGCGGTGACGTCCCAGGACGAGGCAGCCCGAGGTGTCCTTGTCCAGCCGATGCGCCAGCACCGGCGGCCGCGGCAGGCCGAACCGCAGCGCGTCGAACGAGGCCTCCAGATTGGGGCCGCCCTTGGGACCACGATGCACCGGCAGGCCCGCCGGCTTGTCGATCACCAGCATCAGCCCGTCGCGGTGGAGCACCCGGCCCAGGATTTCTTCCGCGGTTAATTGGGGAACATCGATCAATTCGTCGAGACTTTCGTTTATGGGCCGAAACGGCTAACACGTCCGCGCCATGAACGATACCACTGCGGGAACTCCAAAACAGAGCTGGTGGCAGCGGCTGAAGGGCGGCCTGAAGCGGACCTCGAGTTCGATCGGGACCGCGGTCGCCGACCTCGTCACCAAGCGCAAGCTCGATGCGGCCATGCTCGATGACATCGAGGATGTGCTGCTGCGCGCCGATCTCGGTACCGATGTCGCGGTCCGCATTGCGGAGGCTGTCGGCAAGGGGCGCTACGACAAGGCGATCTCGGCCGACGAGGTCAAGGAGGTCGTCGCGACCGAGGTCGAGAAGGTGCTGGCGCCGGTGGCGAAGCCGCTCGAGATCGATGCCGCGAAGCAGCCGTTCGTCATCCTGGTGGTCGGCGTCAACGGCTCCGGCAAGACCACGACGATCGGCAAGCTGGCCGCGAAATTCTCCGCCGAGGGCCGCAAGGTCATGCTGGCCGCCGGCGATACCTTCCGCGCCGCGGCGATCGAGCAGCTCAAGGTCTGGGGCGAGCGCACCAAGTCGCCGGTCATATCAGGCGCCCAGGGCTCGGATTCGGCGAGCCTTGCCTTCAGCGCGCTGACCGCGGCCAAGGAGCAACAGCGCGACGTGCTGCTGATCGACACCGCCGGCCGCCTGCAGAACAAGTCCGAGCTGATGAACGAGCTGGAAAAGGTCGTGCGCGTCATCAGGAAGGTCGATGCGTCGGCGCCGCACGCGGTGCTGCTCGTGCTCGACGCCACGGTGGGACAAAATGCGTTGTCGCAAGTCGAGGCGTTTCATCGTACGGCAGGCGTCACGGGGCTCGTGATGACCAAGCTTGACGGCACGGCGCGCGGCGGCATCCTTGTCGCGTTGTCGGAGAAGCACAAGCTGCCGGTGCATTTCATCGGCGTCGGCGAAGGCGTCGAGGACCTCGCGCCCTTCGCGGCGAAGGATTTTGCCAAGGCAATTGCCGGAATCGATTGATGGACAAGACCCAGCCGCATCCGCTGTTCAAGCTGGCGACCGAACTCGGGCCGTTGCTCGTGTTCTTTATCGCCAACGCCAAGTACCATCTGTTCGTCGCGACCGGCGCGTTCATGGTGGCGATCGTGGCCGCAATGATCGCATCCTATGTGGTGACCAGGCACGTGCCGATCATGGCGCTGGTGACCGGCGCGATCGTCTTGGTGTTCGGCACGCTGACGCTGGTGCTGCACGACGAGACCTTCATCAAGGTCAAGCCGACCATCATCTACGGGCTGTTCGCGGCCGTGCTCGGCGGCGGGCTCCTGTTCGGCCGGTCCTTCATCGCCATCATGTTCGACCAGGTGTTCAACCTGACGCCGCAGGGCTGGCGCATCCTCACCATGCGCTGGGCGCTGTTCTTCGCCGGCATGGCGGTGCTCAACGAGCTTGTCTGGCGCACGCAGACCACCGATTTCTGGGTGAACTTCAAGGTGTTCGGCGTGACGCCGCTGACCATGATCTTCGCCATCGCCCAGATGCCGCTGACCAAGCGCTATCACCTCGAGCCGGTCTCGCTGGAGACGAGCGAGGCCGACGCGGGCGACGTGCGGAAGGGGTGATCAGCGCTCTGCTCCCTCGCCCCGCTCTCTTGTCCGCCGAAGCCCGCCTTCGGGCGAAGGCGGATGCGGGGAGAGGGTTGGGGTGAGGGGTCTCTCCACGGATAGGCTCGGAGTTTGTGACAAACACCGTCCAAAGCCCCTCACCCGAAATTCCCGCTTCGCGCGAATTTCGACCTCTCGCCGTAAAGGGCGGGGAGAGGTGAGCGCAAGTAACGGCTATCAACTGCCCGCCGCGAGCGCCTTCTCGATCTCGGCCTTGAGCACGCGGTTGACGTTGTCCGGCGTCACCGGGCCGACCAGCTTGTAGACGATGGTGCCCTCGCGCCCGACCAGGAAGGTCTCGGGCACTCCATAGACGCCCCATTCGATCGAGGCGCGGCCGTTGCCGTCGACGCCGACGATGCCGAACGGATTGCCGTAGCGGCCGAGGAAGCGCCGGGCATTCTCGGGGGAGTCCTTGTAGTTGATGCCGATGATCTGGAAGCGCTTGTCCTTGCCGAGCTCGGTCAGCAGCGGCGCCTCGTCGTGACAAGGCACGCACCACGACGCCCAGACATTGACGACCGAGACCTTGCCCTTGAAGGCGGCGGGATCGAGACCGGGGACCGGCGCGCCGTCCCGCACCAGGCCGTCGAGCGCGGGCAGGGCGGTCTGCGGCGCCGGCCGGCCGATCAGCGCCGACGGGATTTTCGAGGGATCGCCGCCATAGAGCCGCAGCAGGAACAGCCCGGCGAGGCCGAGGAAGATCAGCAGCGGCAGCACCACCAGCAGGCGGCGCGCTTGCGGCGGGCTGTTGGTTGCCTGATCGCTCATCTTATATCTGCCGCGCTGCGGCCGGAGCGGCGCGTCACGCCGCTGGCCTCGATCTCCCTGAGGCGCGCCTGTTGCCGGCGATAGTCGGCGATGATCCAGACGATCAGCAGCAGCACGACCGCCGCGACCAGCGCATAGGAGGTCACGATAAAGGAGGCGTAGGGACCAAGCGCCATCGTATCACGCCGCTCCAATTTCGTTTGACGCGGTTGCTTGCGAACCGCCGCCCACCTCGCTCGTGAACGAGACGCGGCTCGCCTGCATCATCTGCAGGCTGCGCACGCGCCGGCGCAGGATCTCGTTGCGCATCGCCGCCAGGTGCAAGGTGATGAACAGCAGCGAGAACGCGATCGCCATCACCAGCAGCGGCCACAGGAACGCCTTGTCGAGCGTCGGCCCGCCCGCGCGAAACACCGAGGCCGGCTGATGCAGCGTGTTCCACCAGTCGACCGAGAACTTGATGATCGGGATGTTGATCGCGCCTACCAGCGTGAGCACCGCCGCCGCCCGCGCCGCACGCGACGGGTCCTCCACCGCGCGCCACAGCGCCATCAGCCCGAGATACATCAGGAACAGGATCAAGACCGAGGTCAGGCGCGCATCCCATTCCCAATAGGTGCCCCACATCGGCCGGCCCCACAGCGAGCCGGTGACGAGCGCAAGGAAGGTGAAGGCGGCGCCGATCGGAGCGGCGGCCTTTGCGGCGACGTCAGCGAGCGGATGCCGCCACACCAAGGTGCCGAGCGCGGCTACGCTCATGACGCCCCAGACGAACATCGACAGCCACGCATTCGGCACGTGGATGAACATGATCTTCACCGTGGCGCCCTGCTGGTAGTCGTCGGGCGCCATCGCCGACTGGTAGAGCCCGATCGCGAGCAGGATCGCGGTCACGCCCGCGAGCCACGGCAGAATGCGCGCGGTCAGCGCCAGAAACTTGGTCGGGTTGGCGAGGTCGGTCAGCGTCATGGCACCCTGATAATCGTCCGATGTGTCGCAGGCAATCGGCCGATTTCCTCCCGGCGAGATTTGATCGGGCTCATTTCAGTCCAGCCCGTGCCGCAGGCTCGCGGCGGCGGCAAAGGGGCCGATCACGAGGCTGGCAAGCGACAGCGCGCAGAGGATCGAGAACGGTGTTCCAAAGGGCAGGGGGCCCGAAATCGCCGCCTGCGAGGCCGCAACACCGAAGATCAGCACCGGGATCGACAGCGGCAGCACCAGCACCGCCAGCAATAGCCCGCCGCGATGCAGCGTCACGGCCAATGCCGCGCCGATCATGCCGGTGAAGGTCAGCGCCGGTGTTCCCGCCAGCAGCGTCGCGGCGACCGCAACCGTCGCGGTGCCGTCGAGATTGAGCAGCAGGCCGAGCACCGGGGTTGCGACGATCAGCGGCAGGCCGGCGGCGATCCAGTGCGCCAGCGCCTTGGCGGCGCAGGCGAGTTCCAGCGGCGTCCGGCTCATCACGATGAGGTCGAGCGAGCCGTCCTCGTGGTCGGCCGTGAACAGGCGGTCGAGCGTGAGCAGGCTCGCCAGCAACGCGCCGAGCCAGAGGATGGCGGGACCGAGCCGCGACAGCAGCGCGAGATCCGGGCCTACCGCGAACGGCATCAGCACCGTGACGGTGAGGAAGAACAGCACGCCGATCAGCGCACCGCCGCCGACGCGCAGCGCGATGCGGATGTCGCGCCGGATCAAGGCGCCAAGCGCGCTCATGCCGCGCCTCCCATCCGCAGATCACGCGCATCGATGCCGAGCGGAAGGTGCGTCGCCGCGACGATCAGGCCGCCGCCGGCGAGATGATCGCGCATCAGTTCGACGAACAGCGCCTGTCCGGCCGCGTCGAGCGCCGATGTCGGCTCGTCCAGCAGCCACACCGGCCGCCGCACCGAGAGCAGGCGCGCGATCGACAGGCGGCGGCGCTGGCCGGCGGAAAGATAGGCCGCCGGCAGGTGCGCGGCGTGGTCGAGCGCCACGGCGGCAAGGCACTGCCCGGCATCCTTGGTCTCGCCGCCGAGAAATTCCCGCCAGAAGGACAGATTTTCCGCAACGCTCAGCGCCGGCTTCAGGGCGTCGCGGTGGCCGAGATAGTGGGCCTGCTCCGGCAGGCTGAGCTCGGCGTCGCCGCCTTCGAGCGCGACCACACCCTCGGCGGGAACCAATAGCCCGGCGAGGACGCGCAGCAGCGAGGTCTTGCCGGCGCCATTGGGGCCGGTGATGGCGAGTGCCTCGCCTGACGTGGCCGACAGATCGAGGCCGGAAAACACCTCGCGCCCGCCGCGCACACATTTCAGATTTCGTCCCGAGAGCCGCATGGTTCGTCTTGTCACAGCCCTCTGAAATCTTTCGCTACCGCGTGAGAATTTTTGGGTCGCGCAACGCTGTCGCACGCTTGTCGGTGTGGCGGCGCTTCTAGAAAGGTTCTATAAGCCCGGAACTTGATGCAGCACACACAATCGGCGGCCGCAACCCACCCCAGGCCATCCCTTGGCCAGTGTCGATCGCCGGTGTTTAGTTACCCTTGCCGGGTATAACTGAGAATTGGGATTCCTCGCATGACCTCGCTCGACAGCTTCAAATGCCGCAAGACCCTGAAGGTCGGCGGCAAGTCCTACGTCTATTACAGCCTGCCCCAGGCAGAGAAGAACGGACTGAAGGGGATTTCGAAGCTGCCGTATTCGATGAAGGTTCTGCTGGAGAACCTGCTGCGCAACGAGGACGGCCGCACCGTCAAGAAGGAAGACATCGTTGCGGTGTCGAAGTGGCTGAAGAAGCGCCAGCTCGAGCACGAAATCGCGTTCCGCCCGGCGCGCGTCCTGATGCAGGATTTCACCGGCGTCCCGGCCGTGGTCGACCTCGCGGCGATGCGCAACGCGATGCAGAACCTCGGCGGCGATGCCGAGAAGATCAACCCGCTGGTGCCGGTCGATCTCGTCATCGACCACTCGGTGATCGTCAACTTCTTCGGTGACAACAAGGCGTTCGCGAAGAACGTCACCGAGGAATACAAGCAGAACCAGGAGCGCTACGAGTTCCTGAAGTGGGGCCAGAAGGCGTTCTCGAACTTCTCGGTGGTGCCGCCCGGCACCGGCATCTGCCACCAGGTCAATCTCGAATATCTCGCGCAGACAGTGTGGACCAAGAAGGAGAAGATGACGGTCGGCCGGAAGACCGGCACCTTCGAGGTCGCCTATCCCGACTCGCTGGTCGGCACCGACTCGCACACCACGATGGTCAACGGCCTCGCCGTGCTCGGCTGGGGCGTCGGCGGCATCGAGGCGGAGGCGTGCATGCTCGGCCAGCCGCTGTCGATGCTGTTGCCCGAAGTGGTCGGCTTCAAGCTCAAGGGCCAGCTCAAGGAAGGCGTCACCGCGACCGACCTCGTGCTGACCGTCACCCAGATGCTGCGCAAGCTCGGCGTGGTCGGCAAATTCGTCGAGTTCTTCGGCCCGGGCCTCGACTATCTCTCGGTCGCGGACAAGGCGACTATCGGCAACATGGCGCCCGAATACGGCGCGACCTGCGGCTTCTTCCCGGTCGATGCCGCGACCATCGATTATCTGAAGACCTCGGGCCGCAAGGCCGATCGCGTCAAGCTGGTGCAGTCCTACGCCAAGGCGCAGGGCCTGTTCCGTACCGCCAAGTCGACTGACCCGGTGTTCACCACCACGCTGACGCTCGACCTCGGCGACGTCGTGCCGTCGATGGCCGGACCGAAGCGCCCCGAAGGCCGCATCGCGCTGCCGGCGGTGTCGACCGGTTTCGCGACCGCGCTGGTCGGCGAATACAAGAAGCCCGAGGGCGAGCAGAAGCGTTATGCGGTCGAGGGCCGTGACTTCGATCTCGGCCATGGCGACGTCGTGATCGCGGCGATCACCTCCTGCACCAACACCTCGAATCCGAGCGTGCTGATCGGCGCCGGCCTGCTGGCGCGCAAGGCGGCCGCCAAGGGCCTCAAGGCCAAGCCGTGGGTGAAGACCTCGCTCGCGCCGGGCAGCCAGGTGGTGGCGGAGTATCTCGCCAATTCCGGCCTGCAGGCCGATCTCGACAAGGTCGGCTTCAACCTGGTCGGCTTCGGCTGCACGACCTGCATCGGCAATTCCGGCCCGCTGCCGGAGGACATCTCGAAGTCGATCAACGAAAACGGCATCGTCGCCGCCGCCGTGCTGTCGGGCAACCGCAACTTCGAAGGCCGCGTCTCGCCCGACGTGCAGGCGAACTACCTCGCCTCACCGCCGCTCGTCGTCGCGCATGCGATCGCCGGCACCGTGACCAAGGATCTCGCGGTCGAGCCGCTCGGCATCGGCAAGGACGGCAAGCCGGTGTTCCTCAAGGACATCTGGCCGACCGCCAAGGAGATTAACGCCTTCATGAAGAAGTACGTCACCGCGACGATCTTCAAGAAGAAGTACGCCGACGTGTTCAAGGGCGATACCAATTGGCGCAAGATCAAGACCACGGAAAGCGAGACCTATCGCTGGAACATGAGCTCGACCTATGTGCAGAACCCGCCCTATTTCGAAGGCATGAAGAAGCAGCCCGATCCGGTCACGGACGTGGTCGACGCGCGGATCCTCGCGATGTTCGGCGACAAGATCACCACCGACCACATCTCGCCGGCCGGTTCGATCAAGCTGACCTCGCCCGCCGGCAAGTTCCTCAGCGAGCACCAGGTGCGCCCCGCCGACTTCAACCAGTACGGCACGCGGCGCGGCAACCATGAAGTGATGATGCGCGGCACCTTCGCCAACATCCGCATCAAGAACTTCATGCTGAAGGGCGCGGACGGCAATATTCCGGAAGGCGGTTTGACCAGGCACTGGCCCGACGGCGAGCAGATGTCGATCTACGACGCCGCGATGAAGTACCAGCAGGAGAGCGTGCCGCTGGTGGTGTTCGCCGGCGCCGAATACGGCAACGGCTCGTCGCGCGACTGGGCCGCGAAGGGCACGCGCCTGCTCGGCGTGCGCGCGGTGATCTGCCAGAGCTTCGAGCGCATCCATCGCTCCAACCTGGTCGGCATGGGCGTCCTTCCGCTCACCTTCCAGGACGGCACCTCGTGGTCCTCGCTCGGCCTCAAGGGCGACGAGAAGGTCACGATCCGCGGGCTGCAGGGCGATCTGAAGCCGCGCCAGACGCTGACGGCCGAGATCGTCTCCGCTGACGGCGGCAAAAAGGATGTCCCGCTGCTCTGCCGCATCGATACGCTGGACGAGCTCGACTACTATCGCAACGGCGGCATCCTGCATTATGTGCTGCGCAAACTCGCGGCGTAGGCCCTTTGTTTGAGCATGATCTCCGCGCAAACGCCCCGCGTTTGTCGCGGGGAAAACCGCTTCACACTTTTCCGGGCCATGCTCCAACGCGGATTTGTGATCGGTGCCTCACTGCTTAGTGAGTAGCGACTAAAAAGAAGGCGGCCTATGAAAAGGCCGCTTTCTCGCGTTTTGGGGCACGCAAGTTCAGGGACAGACTTCATGCTCCGTACAATTACGGATGGAAATCATCACGACTGGTTCGCAGTATGACAGCGATGATGGCCTATAACTGTATCTCGCGATGGTCGAGCGCCCTTGGTATCTGCGCAATCGTCGCGATCATCCGCCCCGCCCACGCCGATCCGCGTGCTGTCGTCGAACTCTTCACCTCGCAGGGATGCTCGTCCTGTCCGCCCGCGGACAAGATCATCGGTGACCTCGCGAAGGACCCCAACGTCATCGCGCTGAGCATGCCGATCGACTATTGGGACTATCTCGGCTGGAAGGATACGCTGGCCGATTCCCGTTTCAGCGCGCGCCAGAAGGCCTATTCGCATGTGCGCGGCGACCGCGACGTCTACACGCCGCAGGCCGTGATCAACGGCTCCGCGCATGTGATCGGCAGCGACCGCGCCAGCATCGAGAGCGCGATCAAGGACACCGAGAAGGGCGGCAGCGTGATGTCGGTGCCGGTGACGATGACGCTGAGCGGCAAGCAGATCAACGTGTCGGTCGCCGCATCGAAGTCGCCGGCCGTGTCGCGCGGCGAGGTCTGGATCTGCTCGATCTCGAAGTCGGTGCCGATCTCGATCGCGCGCGGCGAGAACCGCGGCCGCGAGATCACCTACCACAACGTCGTGCGCAATCTCCTCAAGGTCGGTGACTGGAACGGTTCGTCCGGGAGCTGGACCGTGCCGCTGGAGAACATCACGCGTGACGGTGTCGATGCTGCGGCGGTGTACGTCCAGGACGGCAACCGCGACAAGCCGGGCCCGATGCTCGGCGCTGCCTTCACCTCACTTCACTAGCGCCTCGCTGCGGTAAGGCGCGATGCGCTGGCTTCCGCCGGTCGCACGCATGTTTTCGTGCAGCCGCATGGCGACAAACCTGCATTCAGTGATCTGCCGAAAGGAAGGCGCCGGTGCTTGGCGCGCGTCTTGCTTGCGCAGGTCCCAAAACAAAAAGGACCAACTTTCGTTGGCCCAGTGTTGGGATTTGACTCCCCTGCGAACAGGCCCGATCCCGACGGCCCCGGGGGGCTGGGGGCTGAGGAATCCGGAACCGAAAGGACCGGGCCAACGCAGGATTTCCTTTTCGCAGGGCAGCGGGGCGGGCGATGGGCGGAAGTGGGGCAGCAATATGATTCCGCTAACGTTCCCGTGACTCTGCGGTTTTCCGGACAATCCGCCGCGTGCGGCGGTGGTTAAGGCCCGGTTGCATTGCGATTGGCCCCTTGCGGGCCCCCTCGCTTAGCGCGATCATGTCACTCTCGTGACGATCCCGGAGAGGGGCCTTCGGAACCCGACCGTCACCGAGGTGACAGGAGGCGCTCGATGAGTTTGATCTCGGAGGACACTGATCCGAGCGGGAGTCGTGCCGCGGCGCGCACCGCCGCCGCGACCCCTCAGCCCAATCGCGTGACTTTCAATCGACTTGAACTCAACCGCATTCTCAATCTCTACAGCCGCATGGTCGCCGACGGCGAGTGGCGCGATTATGCGATCGACTTCCTGAAGGACCGTGCCGTGTTCTCGGTGTTCCGGCGCGCGTCGGAAGTGCCGATCTACCGGATCGAGAAGGATCCCCGGCTTGCGCGCAAACAGGGCATGTACAGCGTGATTTCCGCGACCGGCCTGATCCTCCGTCGTGGCCATGAACTCGAACGCGTGCTGTTCGTGATCGATCGCAAGCTGTCGCTGGTCTAAGCGCGTCAGGTCAGTCTGCTTGTAGCCCGGATGGAGCCAACGGGTCGCGCGAACGCGCGCCCGATGAAAGGCTCCGCGCGATCCGGGACTGCCGAAGCCATGGATGAACTTGCCCCGGATTTCGCTTGCGCTTCATCCGGGCTACGCCACATCTCGCCTCGCCCAAAAGAAAAGCCCCGGCGGGATGGCCGGGGCTTGGATTTGATCGGCTCGCTCGAGGCGCTTAGTCGCGTTGGCCGAGCAGCTGCAGGAGCAGCGTGAACAGGTTGATGAAGTTCAGGTAGAGCGACAGCGCACCAGTGATTGCCGCACGCTCTGCCATCACGCCACCCTGCGAGGCGTAGCCGTAGATGTAGTCGTTCTTCAGCCGCTGGGTGTCCCAGGCGGTGAGGCCCGCGAACACCAGCACGCCGACCACCGACACGATGAACTGCAGCGCCGAGCTCGCCAGGAACAGGTTGACCAGGCTCGCGATGATGATGCCGATCAGACCCATGAACAGGAACGAGCCCATGCCGCTCATGTCACGCTTGGTGGTGTAGCCGTAGAGGCTCAGCGCACCGAACGTCGCCGCGGTGATGAAGAACACGCGCACGATCGAGGTGTGCGTGTACACCAGGAAGATCGACGACAGCGACAGACCCATCAGCGCCGAGAACACCCAGAACAGGAGTTGGGCGGTCGCGGGCTGCAGGCGGTTGATGCCGGCCGAGATGACGAACACCATCGCCAGGGGGGCGAGGATGAACAGCCACTTCAGCGGACTCACGAACATCGCGTAGCCGAACTGCGTCAGATAGGCGTTGCCGAACTTGGCGACGGCGGCCGACTGGTCGGTCGTCACCGCACCCATGTAGACGCCGAGCGCGGCGAGGCCGGTGATGGCCAGGCCGATGCTCATGTAGTTGTAGATGCGCAGCATGTAGGCGCGCAGACCGGCGTCGACGGCCGCAGCGTCAATGCGCCCGGCGGCCCGGCCGAAAGGAGAAGCGTAGTTGCGGTCTAGGTCCGACATGGTCGAATTCCCGTGGTTGGTCCCGGTGGAGCGCAAGGGATTTGCGGCGCCGGTCGTAAATCTATCTCAGATGGCTCGGTTTGCGGAACATTAATTCCGTGTCATTCAAACCGACTATCCGACCCGATTGGTATGTGGGAAATTAACACATCCGACGCAAGCTTCCACGCGCGGCCGAATGTCGCTCTGCCCTAGCATCATAGGCAAAAACGGCGCTCGCGCCGCTACATTTTGTCACAAATTCCGCAACACTGAGGCTGGCTTCTGGTTTAGCGCGAGCAGCGTCCCGACGAGCCCCAGCCCGACCGTGACGACCAGCGCGGCGACCACGACCAGCGCGGCGCTGCCGGCCTGCCAGATAAAACTCAGCGTCATCAGCCGCGTCACGATCAGCCAGGCCGCGATCGAGCCGGCGATCACCCCGAACACGGCGGTTGCAAAACCGATCATCAGATACTCAAGCGCGTAGGCGCCAAGCAGTCGCACCCGCGTGGCGCCGAGCGTCTTGAGAATCACGGCGTCATAGACGCGGTGGCGGTGTCCGGCGGCGAGCGCGCCGCCGAGCACCAGGATCGCGGAGATCAGCGTCACGGCGCTGGCGCCGCGGATCGCCAGCACCAGATTGCTGACCACGCTGCCGACCGTCTTCAGCGCCTCGCGGACCCGCACGCTGGTCACCATCGGGAACGCGTCGGCGACCTGCTTGATGATGCGCGCGTCGTCGGCGGAATCGGCGTGTGGTTCCGTCAGGGTCGCGACATGGCTGTGCGGCGCGCCCCTGAAGGCATTCGGCGAGAATACCAGCACGAAATTGATGCCGAGGCCCTGCCAGTCGATGCTGCGCAGGTTGGCGATCTTCGCCGGCACGTCGCGTCCGAGCACGTTGACGACGATCTCGTCGCCGATCTTCAAGGACAGGCCGTCGGCGATCTTCTTCTCCATCGAGACCAGCGGCGGCCCGCTGTAGTCCGGCCCCCACCATTCGCCCTCGACGATCTTCGAGCCCTTGGGGATTTCTCCGGTATAGGTCAGGCCGCGGTCGCTCTGCAGCACCCATTCCGAATCGACCGACGGCTTGAGCTGGTCGGCCTTGACGCCGCGCGCGGCCACGATGCGCCCGCGCAGCATCGGCACGTCCTCGACGGTCGAGCCGGCGGCGACCTTGGCCAGGAAGGCATTGAAGCGGTCGGCTTCGGTGGAGGGGATGTCGATGAAGAAGAATGACGGCGCCCGCTCCGGCAGGGCGGCCAGGAATTGCCGGCGCAGATTGCCGTCGATCTGGGTGATGGTGACGAGCACCGCCAGCCCGAGCCCCAGCGACAGCACCACCGACGGCGTCAGCGCGCCCGGCCGGTGGATGTTGGCGATCGCCAGCCGCAGCATGGTCATGCGGCTGCGCGGCAGCCGCCGGGCCACCGCCATCAGGAGCTCGGCAATTCCGCGCAGCAGCAGGAACACTGCGATCGACGAGGCGACGAACACGGCGGCGACCCGCTTGTCATAGGCAAGCCCGATCGCGGCTCCGATCAGGAGCGCGATCACCACGGCGATCAGCGCCAGATAGCTCCAGCGCGGGCGATGCCACTCGCTGGTGACGGTCTCGCGGAACAGCGCCGCGACCGGCACGTCATGCACCCGGCCGAGTGGCCACAGCCCGAACGCCAGCGCGGTGAGCTGGCCGTAGAGGAAGGACAGCGCGAGCTCGTCGGGATGCAGCGCGGGCACTACCGGCAGCGGCAGCAGCTTGCCGAACAGGCCGACGATGACGAAGGGGAGCGCCGCGCCGAGCACGAGCCCGATCACCGAGCCGATCCCGGCCAGCACCACCACCTGCGTGCAGTAGATCGTGAAGACGTCGCGGCCGGTGGCGCCGAGCGCCTTGAATGAAGCGATGACGTCGCGGCGCCGGTCGATATGGCTCTTCACCGCGTTGGCGACGCCGACGCCGCCGACCAGCAGCGCCGCGAGGCCGACCAGGGTCAGGAACTGGGTGAAGCGGTTGATGGTGCGCTCGAGCTGCGGCGAGGCATTGCTGCGGCTGCGGACCTCCCAGCCGGCCTCCGGCGCGGCGGTCCGCGCGCCGTCGATCAGCGCGGTGGTGGCGCGATCGTCGTTGGCGCCGTCAGGCAGCTTCACGCGGTAGATCCAGCGCACCAGGCTGCCCGGCTGCAGCAGGTCGGTGGCGTGCAGGCTGGCTTCGCTGACCAGGAAGCGCGGCCCGAGGCCGACGCCGCCGGCGAGCTTGTCGGGCTCGGCCACCACCACGCTGCGGATCTGGTAGGTCGCACTGCCGATGGTGACGCGGTCGCCGAGCTTCAGGTCGAGCCGCGCCAGCAACGTCGAATCGGCGGCCGCGCCGTAGACGCCGTCGCGTTCGGCCAGCAGATCGGCGACCGGCATGTTCGGCTCGAGCGTCAGCTCGCCGAGCATCGGATATTTGCCGTCGACCGCCTTGAGCTCGACCAGCGCCAGCTTGCCGTCATTGCTGCGGGCCATCGCGCGCAGCGTGGCCGCGATCGAAACCTCGCCGCGCGTGCGCAGATAGGCGACCTCGTTGGGCTTGGCCTCGCGCGAGATCAGCGAGAACGCGACGTCGCCGCCGAGCAGCGTGCGTCCCTCGCGGGACAGGCCGTCGCCAAGGCTCGCGGCGACCGAGCCGACGCCGGCAATCGCCATCACGCCGAGCGCGATGCAGGCGATGAACACGTAGAAGCCGCGCAGGCCGCCGCGCAATTCGCGCAGCGCATAACGGAAGGCAAGCGACGACGCGCGGCCCTGCACCGCGACTTCGGACGCGATGCTCATGTCGTGGATTGTCCGTCGATGCGGCCGGAGCGCAGCCGCACGACGCGGTCGCAGCGCTGCGCGAGCGCGAGATCGTGCGTCACCAGCACCAGGGTCATGCCGCGCTCGGCGTGCTTGGTGAACAGCAGGTCGACGATCTGCTTGCCCGTCGTCTCGTCGAGATTCCCGGTCGGCTCGTCGGCCACTAGGATCGCGGGATCGGGCGCGAGCGCGCGCGCGATCGCGACGCGCTGCTGCTCGCCGCCGGAGAGCTGCGTCGGATAATGATGCAGGCGCTCGCCGAGCCCGACCGATTGCAGCTCCTGCGCGGCGCGCGCAGCGGCATCGGGATTGCCGGCGAGCTCGAGCGGCACCGCCACGTTCTCCAGCGCCGTCATGGTCGGGATCAGATGGAATGACTGGAAGACGATGCCGACCTGGCGGCCGCGGAAGCGCGCCAGCGCATCTTCGTCGAGGGCATTGAACGAGGTGCCGTTGACGACCACTTCTCCACTGTCAGGACGTTCGAGCCCCGCCATTACCATCAGCAAGGTCGACTTGCCCGAGCCCGACGGGCCGATCAGGCCGATGGCCTCACCCGCTGCCACACGAAGGCTGATATCTTTGAGGATATGGACCCGTGCCGCGCCGGTGCCGAGCGAGAGATTGACGTTCCTGACGGCAATGGTGTCCGGCTCGACGTCGGTCAGTGAAGAGGATTCGATGAGACTGTCCATGGTTCGGTCATATGGCACTTCCGCGTCTGCGGTCGAGGGCCGGTTGAGAATCTTCGTGCACATACTCGTGTTGCTTATGGGCTTGATGACGGCGGCCAGCGCGCAGACGCCAAGGCTGGAGAAGGGCCCGGCGAAGCCGATCAAGATGGTGGTTCTGGGCGATTCCCTGAGCGCCGGGTATGGCCTTCCGGGCCCGGCGGCATTCCCGATCCGGCTGCAAAAGGCGTTGGAAGCCAAGGGGATAAAGGTCGAGATGAGCAATGCCGGGGTGTCCGGCGACACCGCCTCGGGCGGCCGCGAGCGGCTCGACTGGTCGGTGCCTGATGGAACCGATGCCGTGATTGTCGAGCTCGGCGCCAACGATGCCTTGCGCGGCATCGATCCCGCCGTCACGCGTGCCGCGCTCTCCGACATCATCACAAAGTTGCAGGCGCGCAAGATCGCCGTGCTCTTGTGCGGCATGCTCGCGCCACCGAACTATGGCAGTGAGTATGCAGCGAAGTTCAACGCGATCTATCCGGATCTCTCGAAGACCCTTGGCGTGCCGCTCTATCCGTTCTTCCTCGATGGGGTTGCCGCCGACGCGAAGCTCAACCAGGCCGACGGCATGCATCCGACGGCAGCAGGTGTGGACATCGTTGTGAAAAATATCCTGCCCACAGTGGAGGCATTTCTCGGCGCAATATCAGGGCAACGCAGTTGAAGCGCAGGCAGTGAGCCGTGCCGTGTCCGTAGGTTTACGAGCTGTTAACGGGTCATGCTTCGCAGAGTCACATATCTCGGGTACAAATAGGCATCGGTGATTCGTCGCCGGGCCGTTACAGGGTGCGGGCTCCCAAAACCCGCGCCAAGCATCGAGGATTATTGCGATGCCGCGTCTGTTCACTGGACTGGAAATTCCGGCCGATATCGGCCAAACCCTCTCCAGCTTGCGTGGCGGCCTTCCTGGCGCACGCTGGATCGATCCCGAAAATTATCACGTCACTCTGCGCTTCATCGGCGATATCGATGGCATGTGGGCCAACGAGATCGCGACGATGTTGTTTCGGGTAAACCGCAAGCCGTTCGAGGTCAAATTGCAAGGCCTGTCGAGCTTCGGTGGACGCAAGCCGCGCGCGGTGGTTGCCGCCGTCGAGCCGAGCCGGCCGTTGATCGAACTGCAGGCCGAGCTCGAGCGGATGATGCAGCGGATGGGGCTCGATCCCGAGGGCAGGAAATTCACGCCACATGTCACGCTCGCACGTCTGCATGACGCTTCGAGCCAGGACGTCGCGGATTATCTGTCCGTGCGCGGCTACTTCCCGAGCCGCAGCTTCCTGGCGGACCGCTTCGTGCTGTTCTCGTCGCGCGCGTCGACAGGCGGCGGCCCCTATGTGGTCGAGGATTCCTACGCGCTCTGCGCGTGAGCCTCTTCACCTCGCCCCGCTTGCGGGGAGAGGTCGGATCGCATCGAAGATGCGATCCGGGTGAGGGGGTACGGGTCCGTCGATAGAGCGCGTCGGGTGGTGAGAGCCCCTCACCCCAGCCCTCTCCCCGCAAGAGCGGGGCGAGGGAGAGGAAAGTGCATACCCCACTGGCACAATTCACGGCTTGCAATTTGCCGCGCACTAGGGCCGTAAGGTGGGCTCATGCTGTCCACCTCGCCCAGTTCCTTTCTCGAGCTCTACAAATCCCTGGTCGCCTCCGGCGCGATCGAGGCCGATCCCGCGCAGGCCCGCGCCGCCGAGGCGTTCGGCGCGCTGGATGAACGGCTCGCGAGCTACAAGCCGCAGCGCAAGCAAGGCCTGTTCGGGCGGCTGTTCGGCGGCGACAAGGACGACAAGCCGCCGCGCGGGCTCTACGTCCACGGCGAGGTCGGCCGCGGCAAGACCATGCTGATGGATCTGTTCTTCCAGCAGAGCCCGGTCGAGCACAGGCGCCGCGCGCACTTCCACGAATTCATGGCCGAGGCGCATGAGCGCATCTACGGCTACCGTCAGCAGATCGCGCGCGGCGAGATCGCGGACGGTGACGTGATCGCGCTCACCGCGCAGGCGATCTTCGACGAAGCCTGGCTGCTCTGCTTCGACGAATTTCACGTCACCGACATCGCCGATGCGATGATCCTCGGCCGGCTGTTCGCCAAGCTGTTCGAGCTCGGCACCGTGGTGGTCGCGACCTCGAACGTTGCGCCTGATGATCTCTACAAGGGCGGCCTCAATCGCGCGCTGTTCCTGCCGTTCATCGCGCAGATCTCCGACCACATGGACGTGCTGCGGCTCGATGCGCGCACCGACTTCCGGCTGGAGAAACTCGTCGGCGTCAAGATGTGGCTGGTGCCCGCGGATGACGCGGCCGATGCCGCGCTCAACGCGGCTTGGCGCAAGATGACCGGCAATGCGCCGTGCAAGGCGCGCCTCATTCCGATCAAGGGACGCATCCTGAACGTGCCCTGCTCGGCACACGGCGTCGCGCGCTTCAGCTTCATGGACATCTGCGAGAAGCCGCTGGCCGCGTCCGATTACCTCAGGCTCGCGCACGACTACCACACGATCCTGATCGACCACATTCCGGTGATGGACTACGCCGAGCGCAATGCCGCCAAGCGCTTCATCTCGCTGATCGACACGCTCTATGACAATGCCGTGAAGCTGATGGCCTCGGCCGAGGCCGATCCGGTGTCGCTGTACCTTGCGACCGACGGCGTCGAGGCGATGGAGTTCAAGCGCACATCCTCGCGCCTGATCGAAATGAGCTCGGAATCCTACCTGGCGCTGCCGCACGGCCGGAAGGACTCCTCCGCGAGCGGCGCGTCGACCGGCCTGGTCGAGACCTGAAATTCAGCCTCGAAATTCCGTCTCGAAATTCCGTCTTGCGCGCGGTCCGGATCGGAGCAACTTTTCGTGTCTCCGGGGCGGGCGTGTTGGCATGCCTGATCGAATTCCAGGCAGGGCCCGCAATCGGGCGGCCGCGACTTGAATGGATCATTCGAAAGGGATAACCACCCTTGCAACCGACTTCCCTCCCTCCCGTACACAGTTCAAAGGACTGATTTCCCATGGCACGCGACAAGATTGCTCTGATTGGCTCCGGACAGATCGGCGGAACGCTGGCGCACCTCGTCGGCCTCAAGGAACTCGGAGACGTCGTGCTGTTCGATATTGCCGAGGGCGTGCCGCAGGGCAAAGCGCTCGACATCGCGCAGTCGTCGCCGGTCGACGGTTTCGATTCCAATCTGGTCGGCGCCAATTCCTATGAAGCGCTCGACGGCGCCAAGGTCTGCATCGTCACCGCCGGCGTGCCGCGCAAGCCCGGCATGAGCCGCGACGATCTCCTTTCCATCAACCTCAAGGTCATGGAGCAGGTCGGCGCCGGCATCAAGAAGTACGCGCCCGACGCCTTCGTCATCTGCATCACCAACCCGCTCGACGCCATGGTGTGGGCGCTGCAGAAGGCCTCGGGCCTGCCGCACAAGAAGGTGGTCGGCATGGCCGGCGTGCTCGACTCCGCGCGTTTCCGCTATTTCCTGGCCGACGAATTCCACGTCTCGGTCGAGGACGTCACCGCCTTCGTGCTCGGCGGCCATGGCGACACCATGGTGCCGCTGACCCGCTACTCGACCGTCGCCGGCATTCCGCTGCCCGACCTCGTCAAGATGGGCTGGACCTCGCAGGCGCGCATCGACGAGATCGTCGATCGCACCCGCAACGGCGGCGCCGAGATCGTCAACCTGCTCAAGACCGGCTCGGCCTTCTACGCGCCGGCGGCGTCCGCGATCGCGATGGCCGAGAGCTACCTGAAGGACAAGAAGCGTGTGCTGCCCTGCGCCGCCTATCTCAACGGCGAGTACGGCGTGAAGGACATGTATGTCGGCGTGCCGGTCGTGGTCGGCGCCAAGGGTGTCGAGCGCATCGTCGAGATCGAACTGGCGGGCAAGGACCGCGAGGCTTTCGACAAGTCGGTCGGTGCGGTGCAGGGCCTGGTCGACGCCTGCAAGAAGATCGCGCCCGATCTGCTCGGCAAGTAATCTCGATTGGCAATGACCCGATAGGCGGTTTCAATCGCCTGTCGGGTGCAAGGCGATGAAATTCCGGCGGATTTTTTAGTTGCGCGAGCTTTGGTATATGGTATGCCAGTCTCAAGGCTGACGTAAAAGGTCGCCGCACGAGGGTTTGGGAGCGTCTTTCCATGAATATCCATGAATACCAGGCCAAGGCTTTGCTGCATGAATTCGGCGTGCCGATCTCGCGCGGCGTGCCGGTGCTGAAGCCGGAAGAGGCCGACGCGGCGGCCAAGCAGCTGCCCGGCCCGATCTGGGTGGTGAAGAGCCAGATCCATGCCGGCGGCCGCGGCAAGGGCAAGTTCAAGGAAGCATCGGCCGGCGACAAGGGCGGCGTCCGCATCGCCAAGTCGGCCGCCGAGGTCGCCGAATTCGCCAAGCAGATGCTCGGCGCGACGCTGGTCACGGTGCAGACCGGTCCGCACGGCAAGCAGGTCAATCGCCTCTACATCGAGGAAGGCTCCGACATCGACAAGGAGTTCTACCTCTCGATCCTGGTCAATCGCGAGACCTCCGAAATTTCCTTCGTGGTGTCGACCGAAGGCGGCGTGAATATCGAAGAGGTCGCGCATTCGACCCCGGAAAAGATCGTCTCGTTCTCGGTCGATCCCGCGACCGGCATCATGCCGCATCACGGGCGCACGGTTGCCAAGGCGCTGAAGCTGACCGGCGATCTCGCCAAGCAGGCCGAGAAGCTGACCGGCCAGCTCTATGCCGCCTTCGCCGCCAAGGACATGGCGATGCTCGAGATCAATCCGCTCGTCGTCACCAAGCAGGGCCAGCTTCGCGTGCTCGACGCCAAGGTGTCGTTCGACAGCAACGCACTCTATCGTCATCCGGACGTGGTCGCGCTGCGCGACGAGACCGAGGAAGACGCCAAGGAGATCGAGGCGTCGAAATACGACCTCAACTACGTCGCGCTCGACGGCACGATCGGCTGCATGGTCAACGGCGCCGGGCTCGCCATGGCGACCATGGACATCATCAAGCTGTACGGCATGGAGCCGGCGAACTTCCTCGACGTCGGCGGCGGCGCCAGCGTGGAGAAGGTCGCGGCCGCGTTCAAGATCATCACTGCCGATCCGAACGTGAAGGGCATCCTGGTCAACATCTTCGGCGGCATCATGAAGTGCGACGTGATCGCCGAGGGCGTGGTCGCCGCGGTGAAGCAGGTCGGCCTCAAGGTTCCGCTGGTGGTGCGCCTCGAAGGCACCAATGTCGAGCAGGGCAAGAAGATCATCCGCGAGAGCGGCCTCAACGTCCTGCCCGCCGACAACCTCGATGACGCTGCACAGAAGATCGTGAAAGCCGTCAAGGGAGGCTAACGATGGCCGATCATCTCGACGCTCCGACACCGCTGGACGAACACCGCAAGCTCGCGGCGTTCGCGGGCGAGTGGAGCGGCGAAGAGATGGTCTATCCGTCGCGCTGGACCGCGGGCGGTCCGGCCACCTCGCAGGTCGTTGCGCGCATCGCGCTCAACGGCTTCTACCTGATCCAGGACAGCGTGCAGACCCGCGACGGCAAGGAGAGCTTCGCCACCCACGGCGTGTTCACCTACGACCGCGACGATCGGGCCTACAAATTGTTCTGGCACGACTCGCTCGGCTACTACCCCCCGTCACCGGCGTCCGGTGGCTGGGCGGGCAAGTCGCTGATCCTGGTGCGCGGCTCGCTGCGCGGCAATGCCCGTCACGTCTACGAGGTCGTCGACGACAACACCTACAACATGAAAATCCAGTTCTCGCCTGACGCGGAAGGGTGGGCCGACGTGCTCACCGGCGTGTACCGGCGTATTCACTGAGCATGATCCGGAAAAGTGGTCTCCGGTTTTCCGACAAGATCATGCTCAAACCATAGAGTCCCATCACCGATCGTCTCGCGAAAGCATCTCGAACCATGTCCATTCTGATCGACAAGAACACCAAGGTCATCTGCCAGGGCTTCACCGGCAAGAACGGCACGTTCCATTCGGAAGCGGCGATCGCTTACGGCACCAAGATGGTCGGCGGCGTGGCGCCGGGCAAAGGCAGCTCGACCCATCTCAACCTGCCGGTGTTCGACACCGTCGCCGAAGCGCGCGAGAAGACCGGCGCCGACGCCAGCGTGGTCTATGTCCCGCCGCCGGGCGCAGCCGACGCGATCTGCGAGGCGATCGATGCGGAAATCCCGCTGATCGTCTGCATCACCGAGGGCATCCCGGTGCTCGACATGGTGCGCGTGAAGCGCTCGCTGTCGGGCTCGAAGTCGCGGCTGATCGGGCCGAACTGCCCCGGCGTGATGACCGCCGGCGAATGCAAGATCGGCATCATGCCGGCCAACATCTTCAAGCCCGGCTCGGTCGGCATCGTCTCCCGCTCCGGCACCCTGACCTATGAGGCGGTGTTCCAGACCACCCAGGAGGGTCTCGGCCAGACCACCGCGGTCGGCATCGGCGGCGACCCGGTCAAGGGCACCGAGTTCATCGACATGCTGGAGATGTTCCTGGCCGACGAGAAGACCAAGTCGATCGTGATGATCGGCGAAATCGGCGGCTCCGCCGAGGAAGACGCCGCCCAGTTCCTCAAGGACGAGGCCAAGCGCGGCCGCAAGAAGCCGATGGTCGGCTTCATTGCGGGTGTCACCGCACCTCCCGGCCGCCGCATGGGCCATGCCGGCGCGATCATCTCGGGCGGCAAGGGCGACGCCGGTTCCAAGACCGCGGCGATGGAAGCCGCCGGCATCAGGGTGTCGCCGTCGCCGGCGCGCCTCGGGCATACGCTCGCGGAGATGCTGAAGTAACCGCCGTCCGGCGAGTTCCCTTCGAGGTTTGGCGTGATTTGGGGCGGGTTCTCCTTGGGGAACCCGCCCTTTTATTGCGTTTTGGTGCCGGAATGTCGATCAATAAAAAATGAAAATAAATTCATTTCTTAGTTCTTTTAGGCAGGAATATCTGTCCTAGATAGGGTAAAGGGTATCAATCCAGCCGGCGCACTTCCAGACCGGCATCAGCGCCGTCTCCTACGCGCGAACCGAAAAAATCACCAGGACTGCCCATGTCTCGCCAAGACGCGAACGCCGCTTTTGCACTCTCATCATTCCTGCAGGGCACCAACGCCGCCTACATCGACGACCTCTACGCCCGCTACGAGCAGGACCCGTCGTCGGTCGACGCCGAGTGGCAGGATTTCTTCAAAAGCCTGAAGGACGCCCCGGCCGACGTCCAGAAGAACGCCGAGGGCGCCTCGTGGGGCCGCGACAACTGGCCGGTGACGCCGCGCGACGAGCTGACTTCGGCGCTCGACGGCAACTGGGCCCAGGTCGAGAAGGCGGTCGGCACCAAGCTCGCGGCCAAGGCGCAGGCCAGGGGTGCCGAGCTGTCCGATGCCGACGTCCATCAGGCCACCCGCGATTCGGTTCGCGCGCTGATGCTGATCCGCGCCTACCGCATGCGGGGCCATTTCCACGCCAAGCTCGATCCGCTCGGCATCGAGGCGCCGCGCGACCGCGAGGAGCTCGATCCGCGCTCCTACGGCTTCACCGAGGCGGACTTCGATCGCAAGATCTTCCTCGACCACGTGCTCGGGCTCGAATACGGCACGCTGCGCGAGATCGTGCAGATCTGCGAACGCACCTACTGCCAGACGCTCGGCGTCGAGTTCATGCATATCTCCAACGCCGCGCAGAAGGCGTGGATCCAGGAGCGCATCGAGGGGCCGGACAAGGAGATCTCGTTCACGCCCGAGGGACGCCGCGCGATCCTCAACAAGCTGATCGAGGCGGACGGCTTCGAGAAGTTCTGCGACACCAAGTTCACCGGCACCAAGCGCTTCGGTCTCGACGGCGGTGAATCGCTGATCCCGGCGCTCGAGCAGATCATCAAGCGCGGCGGCAATCTCGGCGTGAAGGAGATCGTGGTCGGCATGCCGCATCGCGGCCGTCTCAACGTGCTGACCCAGGTGATGGGCAAGCCGCACCGTGCGCTGTTCCATGAGTTCAAGGGCGGTTCGGCCAACCCCGACTCGGTCGAAGGCTCCGGCGACGTCAAGTATCACCTCGGCGCCTCCTCGGACCGCGAGTTCGACGGCAACAACATCCATCTGTCGCTGACCGCAAACCCGTCGCATCTCGAGATCGTCGATCCGGTCGTGATGGGCAAGGTGCGCGCCAAGCAGGACCAGCACGGCGATCCGCCGGATATGCGCATCTCCGTGCTGCCGCTGCTGATGCATGGCGACGCGGCATTCGCGGGCCAGGGCGTGGTGGCTGAATGCTTCAGCCTGTCCGACCTGAAGGGCTATCGCACCGGCGGCTCGCTGCATTTCATCGTCAACAACCAGATCGGCTTCACCACCTATCCGCGCTATTCGCGCTCGTCGCCCTATCCGTCCGACGTGGCGAAGATGATCGATGCGCCGATCTTCCACGTCAATGGCGACGATCCGGAGGCCGTGGTGTTCGCGGCCAAGGTCGCGATCGAGTTCCGGCAGAAATTCCACAAGCCGGTCGTCATCGACATGTTCTGCTACCGGCGCCACGGCCACAACGAGGGCGACGAGCCGGCCTTCACCCAGCCGGTGATGTACAAGAAGATCGCTTCTCACCCGTCAACGCTGGAGATCTACGCCAAGCGGCTGGTCGCTGACGGCGTGTTGACCGAGGGCGAGGTCGAGAAGGCCAAGGCCGACTGGCGCGCGCGGCTCGACGCCGAGCTCGAAGCCGGCGCCGGCTACAAGCCGAACAAGGCCGACTGGCTCGACGGCAAGTGGGCAGGCTTCAAGATCGCCGACCAGGAAGAGGACGCCCGCCGCGGCGTCACCGGCGTCGATGTCGCCGTTCTCAAGGATATCGGCCGCAAGATCACCAAGGTGCCGGACGGCTTCCGCGTCCACCGCACCATCCAGCGTTTCCTCGACAATCGCGCCAAGGCGATCGACAGCGGTGTCGGGATCGACTGGGCCACCGGCGAGGCCCTGGCATTCTGCACGCTGCTGCAGGAAGGTCATCATGTGCGGCTGTCCGGCCAGGATTCCGAGCGCGGGACCTTCTCGCAGCGCCACTCCGTCCTGATCGACCAGGAGGACGAGAGCCGCTACACGCCGTTCAATCATCTCGGCGGCGAAGACACCGGCCACTACGAGGTCATCAACTCGCTGTTGTCGGAAGAGGCGGTGCTCGGCTTCGAATACGGCTACTCGCTGGCCGAGCCGAATGCGCTGGCGCTCTGGGAAGCGCAGTTCGGCGACTTCGCCAACGGCGCGCAGGTGGTGTTCGACCAGTTCATCTCCTCGGGCGAGCGCAAGTGGTTGCGCATGTCGGGCCTCGTCTGCCTGCTGCCGCACGGCTACGAGGGACAGGGGCCGGAGCACTCCTCCGCGCGTCTCGAGCGTTACCTGCAGATGTGCGCCGAGGACAACATGCAGGTGGTCAATCCGACCACGCCGGCGAACTACTTCCACGTGCTGCGGCGCCAGCTGCATCGCGAGATCCGCAAGCCGCTGATCCTGATGACGCCGAAGTCGCTGCTGCGCCACAAGCGCGCCGTGTCGCAGCTCGAGGAGCTCGGCAAGAACGCCACGTTCCATCGCATTCTGTACGATGACGCGCAGATGCTGCCGGACGAGAAGATCAAGCTGGTGCCGGACGACAAGATTCGCCGCGTCGTGCTGTGCTCCGGCAAGGTCTACTACGATCTCTATGAGGAGCGTGAGAAGCGCGACATCGACGACATCTATCTGATGCGCGTCGAGCAGCTCTATCCGGTGCCGCTGAAGGCGCTGGTGCAGGAGCTCGGCCGCTTCAAGAACGCCGAGGTGGTCTGGTGCCAGGAAGAGCCGCGCAACATGGGCTCCTGGCACTTCATCGAGCCCTATCTGGAATGGGTGCTCAACCAGATCCACGCACCCAACAGGCGTCCGCGCTATGCGGGCCGTCCGGCATCGGCGGCAACCGCGACCGGCTTGATGTCGAAACATCTGGCGCAGCTCAAGGCGCTGCTCGACGACGCACTGAACTAACGACTTTCATTGAAGCCATGCCCCGCGAATGCGGGGCATCCGGTATCCCGCGTCATCCAGCAGAAGTGCTGTCGTCACGGAGTACCGGATCGCTCGCTTTGCGGGCGGTGGCGGACAAGTTTCACGACCGCAAATTTTGCGACCGCAGGGTTATCGAGGAAAAGACCATGACTGAAATTCGCGTTCCAACGCTCGGCGAATCCGTGACCGAGGCCACGATCGGCCGCTGGTTCAAGAAGGCCGGTGAAGCCGTCGCGGTGGACGAGCCGTTGGTGGAGCTGGAGACCGACAAGGTCACCATCGAGGTGCCCGCGCCGGTGGCCGGTACGCTCGGCGAGATCATCGCCAAGGACGGCGAGACGGTCGCCGTCGGCGCGCTGCTCGGACAGATCAATGACGGCGCCGCTCCGGCCGCCAGGCCGGCTGCTGCGGCTCCCGCCAAGGCCGCCGCACCGGCTGCCGCTGCTGCGCCGGCTGCTGCCGCTGCGCCGAAGGCGCCGCCGGCGGATGCGCCGCTGGCACCCTCGGTCCGCAAGCTGTCCGCTGAAAGCGGCATCGATGCGTCCACCGTTCCCGGCTCGGGCAAGGACGGCCGCGTGACCAAGGGCGACATGCTGGCCGCGATCGAGAAGGCCGCCTCGGCGCCGACCCCGGTCAACCAGCCGGCCGCCGCCGTTCAGGTTCGTGCGCCGTCGCCGGCGGACGACGCCGCGCGCGAGGAACGCGTGAAGATGACGCGGCTGCGCCAGACCATCGCGCGCCGCCTCAAGGACGTGCAGAACACCGCCGCGATGCTGACGACCTTCAACGAGGTCGACATGACCGAGGTGATGAAGCTGCGAGCCCTCTACAAGGACACGTTCGAGAAGAAGCACGGCTCGAAGCTCGGCTTCATGGGCTTCTTCACCAAGGCGGTCGTGCAGGGGCTAAAGGACATTCCGGCGGTCAACGCCGAAATCGACGGCTCTGACCTGATCTACAAGAACTACTATCACATCGGCGTTGCGGTCGGCACCGACCGCGGCCTCGTGGTGCCTGTGGTGCGCGACTGCGACCACAAGTCGATCGCCGAGATCGAGAAGTCGACCGCCGACTACGGCCGCCGCGCCCGCGACGGCCAGCTCAAGATCGACGAGATGCAGGGCGGCACCTTCACCATCACCAATGGCGGCATCTACGGTTCGCTGATGTCGACGCCGATCCTGAATGCGCCGCAGTCCGGCATCCTCGGCATGCACAAGATCCAGGAGCGGCCGATGGTGGTCGGCGGCAAGATCGAGGTGCGCCCGATGATGTATCTGGCGCTGTCCTATGATCACCGCGTCATCGACGGCAAGGAAGCGGTTACCTTCCTGGTGCGTGTGAAGGAGAGCCTGGAGGATCCGGCCCGCCTGGTGCTGGACCTCTAAGGTCGTATCGCGCGCGGCGTCCGATCGGCTCGGGCGCCGCGATCTGTTGGTTGCTCACATTTGGGGATCAAAGTGACGGATAAGGTCGTTGTCATCACCGGCGGCAGCCGCGGCATCGGCCGCGCCACCGCGCTCGCTGCCGCCGCGCGCGGCTATCGCATCGTGGTCGGCTATGCATCCAACAAGACCGCGGCGGACGAGGTCGTCGCCGCGATCGAAGCCAGCAACGGCAAGGCGATCGCGGTGAAATGCGATGTCGGCAGCGAGCAGGACATCCTGGCGCTGTTCAAGGCGGCCGACGGCTTCGGCACGCTCGGCGCGCTCGTCAACAATGCCGGCATCGTCGGCAAGAGCGGCGTGCGTGTCGACGAGATGTCGGCCGAGCGTATCCAGCAGATGATGGCAGTGAATGTCACCGGCAGCATCCTGTGCGCGCGCGAGGCGGTGAAGCGCATGTCGACCAAGCACGGCGGCAAGGGCGGCGTCATCGTCAACCTGTCCTCGGTGGCGGCGAAGCTCGGCGCGCCCAACACCTATGTCGACTATGCCGCCTCCAAGGGCGCGATCGATTCCTTCACGATCGGCCTCGGCTACGAAGTCGCGAATGAGGGCATCCGCGTCGCCGGCATCCGGCCCGGACTGATCGACACCGACATCCACGCCGCGGGCGGCGAGCCCGATCGCGCGCACCGGCTTGCCCATATGGTGCCGATGAAGCGTGTCGGCACGGCCGATGAAATCGCCAACGCCATCGTCTGGCTGATCTCGGACGAGGCTTCCTATGTCACCAGCGCGATCCTCGACGTGTCGGGCGGTCGCTAGCACACGATCAAGAGCGGGCGGCGGTCTGCCGTCACGATCGCGCCCGCGTAATTGTCACAGAGCTTAGCTACAGGACCTTCCATCATGGCTTCTTACGATCTCGTCGTCATCGGCACCGGCCCGGGCGGATATGTCTGCGCGATCCGCGCGGCGCAACTCGGCATGAAGGTCGCCGTCGTCGAGAAGGACGCGACGCTGGGCGGCACTTGCCTCAACGTCGGCTGCATGCCGTCGAAAGCGCTGCTGCACGCCTCCGAGATGTTCGAGGAAGCCGGGCACTCCTTTGCCAAGATGGGCGTCAGCGTCCCGGCGCCGAAGCTAGATCTGCCCGCGATGATGAACTTCAAGCAGCAGGGCATCGACGGCAACGTCAAGGGCGTCGAGTTCTTGATGAAGAAGAACAAGATCGACGTGCTCAAGGGGACCGGCAAGATCCTCGGTGCCGGCAAGGTCGAGGTCTCCGGCGACGGCAAGTCCGAGACCGTCGAGACCAGGAACATCGTGATCGCCACCGGCTCCGATATCGCCCGCCTGAAGGGTATCGACATCGACGAGAAGCGCATCGTGTCCTCGACTGGCGCGCTGTCGCTGGAGAAGGTGCCGGAGAAATTGCTGATCATCGGCGCGGGGGTGATCGGGCTCGAGCTTGGCTCGGTCTGGCGGCGTCTCGGTGCGGACGTCATGGTCGTGGAATTCCTCGACCGCATCCTGCCCGGCATGGACGGCGAGGTGGCAAAGCAATTTCAGCGCATGCTCGAGAAGCAGGGCTTCGTCTTCAAGCTCGGCGCCAAGGTCACCGCGGTCGATAGCTCCGGCAAGACGCTGCAGGCCAAGGTCGAGCCCGCCGCGGGCGGCGCTGCGGAAACCATCGAAGCCGACGTCGTGCTCGTCTGCATCGGCCGGGTGCCCTACACCGAGGGCCTCGGGCTGAAGGAAGCCGGCGTTGCGCTCGACAATCGCGGCCGCGTCGAGATCGACGCGCACTTCTCGACCAACGTGAAGGGCATCTACGCGATCGGCGACGTCGTGGCCGGGCCGATGCTCGCGCACAAGGCGGAAGACGAAGGCGTTGCCTGTGCGGAGATCATCGCGGGCCAGGCCGGCCACGTGAACTACGACGTCATTCCAGGTGTTGTGTATACCACGCCGGAAGTGTCGTCGGTCGGCAAGACCGAGGAAGAACTCAAGCAGGCCGGCGTCGCGTACACCGTCGGCAAATTCCCGTTCACGGCGAACGGCCGGTCCAAGGTCAATCAGACCACCGATGGCTTCGTGAAAATTCTCGCAGATGCGAAGACGGATCGGGTGCTTGGCGTCCACATTGTCGGCCGCGAAGCCGGCGAAATGATCCACGAAGCCTGCGTTCTGATGGAATTCGGCGGATCTGCGGAGGATCTGGCACGCACCTGCCACGCGCACCCGACCCGTTCGGAGGCGATCAAGGAAGCCGCGCTTGCGGTGGGCAAGCGCGCCATCCATATGTGATGATCGAAAGTCCGGCGTCAGCCGGGTTGAGATCATAGCGATGCTGCGCCGCCTGCTTCAGCCGTTCTGGGTCCTGCTTGCGATCATCTTCCTGGTCGAGGCTTGGCTATGGGACCATCTCGAGCCGATCGTGGCGCGGGCGGTGGCGTGGATTCCGCTCCGCGCGCTCAAGCAATGGCTTGCCGACCGGGTCGATTCGCTGTCGCCGGCGATGACGCTGATCGTCTTCGTCGTGCCGGTGATCCCGCTGTTTCCGCTCAAGCTGATCGGGCTCTGGCTGCTGGCGAACCAATACTGGTTCAGTGCGGTCTCGCTGATCCTGTTCGCCAAGTTCGTCGGCGTCGGCGTGACGGCCTTCCTGTTCGACGTGACGCGACCGAAGCTGCTGGAGATGCCCTGGTTCGAGGCGCTCTATAATTTCGTGATGGCGCTGCGGGCCAAGGCCACCGCGCTGGTCGAGCCGATCAAGCGGCGCATTCGCGAGATGATCAGCGGCGACGGCGAGGGCTGGGCGGCGCGCACGCTGCGCGTGATCGCGCGCTTCCGCAAAAGCGTGCATCAGACCAGCAAGCCTCTTTGATCAAAACTTTCTATTCCGTCATCCTGAGGAGCGCGGAACGCGCGTCTCGAAGGATGCACGGCCCGGCCGGTGGCCGTCGATCCTTCGAGACGCGCGCAAGGGCGCGCTCCTCAGGATGACGGTCGAAAGCGGCGGCGCTGCGCCTCAATGCAGATGCAGCAAGTGCGGCTGGAAGAGGCCGAGCGCCGTCATCACGATGCCGGCAAGCGTCACCAGACCAGAGACCCAGGCCAACGCGATGATGCCCGTGATGATGGTCGCCGACGCCAGCACGATGGCGATCTGGAAGGCGGCGGAGGCAAGCTCGAAATGATGATATTTCGCGGTGGCCTCGTCGCGCTCATGCTCGGCGTGCTTGGCGCGTTCGGAGAGCTGCTCCGAACCCTCGCCGGTTTCCGGCTCCGAGCGATAGCGCGCGGCGGTCTTCTGCCAGTCGTCGATCTGCTTCTGCAGCGCAGCCCTGGCCGCCTCGTCGGTAGTGGTCGCGAGGTTCAGTTTACCCTGTTCGGCCGCGGTCTGCACCGCGGTCCGGCGGATGCTCTTGGCCTGGAAGAAGGCCCACAGGTTGGAGGCCTCGACATTCTTGCTGATCGATTCGGTCTGGGCGCCCTTGCCGAGCGTTTCCGACAGCGCCAGGCACAGGGCGATCACGGCGATCAGGAGCGCGATCTTCTTGTTCTCGCCCGAGGCATGCTCGGCATGCTCCGCGTGCTCCATACTTTCATGTGCGCTCATGATTCCCCTCCGGATGAGACCGCGCCACGATTGCCGAATGCGGTGCACAAGGCAAGGGCCGAACGGTTTTGGGTAACCGTCTGAAGATGAACGGGGCATGACGGCGGGCTAAAGCTCGCGCTTTATTTTTTCAGAACCGAACGTTCAACCTCGGGGATGCGCTGAGCGATAGACTTCGAGCAGGCGCTCGCTGTCGATGCCGGTGTAGATCTGTGTGGTCGACAGCGACGCGTGGCCGAGCAATTCCTGGATCGCGCGCAGATCGCCGCCGCGGCTGAGCAGATGCGTGGCGAAGGAGTGCCGCAGCGCATGCGGCGTTGCGCTGTCGGGCAGGCCGAGCGCGCCGCGCAGCCGTTCCATGGTGAGCTGGATGATGCGCGGGCTCAAGGGACCGCCGCGCGCGCCGACGAACATCGGCCCGGTCGGGCTGAGTTGATGCGGGCAGATCGCCGCATAGTCCGCGATCAATTGCAGCACGTTCTGCAGCACCGGCACCATGCGGGTCTTGTTGCCCTTGCCGGTCACCACGAGCACGTCGCCTTCGCCGGGCTTCGGCACGTCGCGGCGCTTCAGCCCCAGCGCTTCGGAGATGCGCAGGCCCGAACCATAGAGCAGCGCCATGACGGCGGCGTCACGCACCAGGATCCAGGTCTCGCGGGTCTCGTCCGCGCGCTCGTCGGCATCGGCAAAGCGTTTCGCTGCTTCCATGTGAATCGGCTTCGGCAGGCTCTTCGCCACCTTGGGCGCGCGGATCGCCGAGAGCGCGCCTACCTTGCCCTTGCCTTCGCGTTCCAGGAAACGGCCGAGCGAGCGCAGGCCCGCCAGCGCCCGCATCAGCGATCGCCCGCCGATTTCATCCGCGCGGCGCATCGCCATGAAGGCGCGCACATCGCTCGCCTCGAGCGCGGAGAATGCCTTGAGCGTCACCCGCGCGCCCCAATGCCCGGCCAGGAAGGAAAGGCATTGGCGCACGTCCCGGGCATAGGCCTCGAGCGTCTTCGGCGACAGCCGCCGCTCCGCGCGCAGATGCGACAGCCAGCGCGTCATCTCCTGCGTGACCGATGCGTCGGCGCAGTCGAGCTCGAGCGGCTGGATGGGCTGATCGGTCCGGGCCATCTGTAAGGGGCTATTGGCACTACGAATCTCCTGATTATATCGCACTGCCTTCGTTTACCGATCGCTAAGACCGCGTAGCGGTGCTAGCCCGGCGCAAAGTTCGGATTCAATGGACCACACCACGCGCCACAACCCAGCCTCCGCATCGACGATACGTGTCGTCGATGTGCTGGTGCCTGTCGCGCTGAACCAGACTTATTCCTACCGCGTTCCGCGCGGCATGGAGCTTGCGCCGGGCGACGTGATCGGCGTTCCGCTCGGGCCGCGCGAGGTGGTCGCGGTGGTGTGGGCGGAAAATGCCAATCCGGATCCGCGGCTGCACAACCGGCTCAGGGACGTCAGCGAGAAGCTCGATGTTCCGCCGCTGAAACCGGAGCTGCGCCAGCTGGTCGACTGGGTCTCCAATTACACGCTGTCGGCACGCGGCATGGTGCTGCGGATGACGCTGCGGATGGGCGAAAATCTCGGGCCGGAGCGGATGCGGCTCGGCGTGCGGCTGGTCGGCGAGCCGCCGCGGCGCCTGACGCCGGCACGCCGGCGGGTGATCGAGGTGCTGTCGGACCGCTTGCTGCACGGCAAGTCGGAGGCGGCCCGGGAGGCCGGCGTCAGTTCCGGCGTGATCGACGGCCTGGTCGACGAAGGCACCCTGACGGTCGAGGCGATGCCGCCGCCGGCACCGCCGCCCGTTCCGGATCCCTCCTACGCGCAGCCGGATTTTTCGCGCGAGCAGCGCAGCGCCGTCGACGTGATGCGGACGCTGGCCGCGAGCGGCAGCTTTCACGTCGCGTTGCTCGACGGCGTCACCGGTTCCGGCAAGACCGAAGTCTATTTCGAGGCGATCGCCGAGAATATCCGCCGCGGCAAGCAGACGCTGATCCTGATGCCGGAGATCGCGCTGACCGGCCAGTTCCTTGACCGTTTCGCGCAGCGCTTCGGCGTGCGGCCGCTGGAGTGGCATTCGGAGCTGACGCCGCGCACGCGCGCGCGCAACTGGGCCGCGATCTCCGAGGGCAAGGCGCCGGTCGTGGTCGGCGCCCGCTCCGCGCTGTTCCTGCCCTATGCCGATCTCGGTCTCATCATCGTCGATGAGGAGCACGACCAGGCCTACAAACAGGACGACGGCGCGCATTATCACGCGCGCGACATGGCGGTGGTCCGCGCCCATATCGCAAAGATTCCGATCGTGCTGGCGTCGGCGACGCCGTCGGTCGAGAGCGAGGTCAATGCGCGCAAGGGGCGTTACCAGCGCGTGGCGCTGCCGTCGCGGTTCGGCGGCCAGCACATGCCGCATATCGAGGCGATCGACATGCGCCGCGCGCCGCCGCCGCGCGGCCGCTTCATTTCGCCTGTACTGGCCGAGCAGATCCGCCATGCCATCGAGCGCCGCGAGCAGGCGCTGCTGTTCCTCAACCGCCGCGGTTACGCACCGCTGACGCTGTGCCGGGCCTGCGGCCACCGCTTCGCCTGCACCATCTGCGATGCATGGCTGGTCGATCACCGGTTCCGGCAGCGGCTGGTCTGTCATCATTGCGGCTTCTCGATGCCGCGGCCGAATATCTGCCCGCATTGCGCGGCCGAGGAATCGCTGGTCGCGGTCGGGCCCGGCGTCGAGCGCCTGCAGGAGGAGGCCGCCCACATCTTCCCCGAGGCACGGACGATGGTGCTGTCGAGCGATCTCATCACCTCGATCGAGACCATGCGCAGCGAGCTCAACGAGATCGCCGAGGGCCGCGTCGACATCATCATCGGCACCCAGCTGGTGGCGAAGGGCCACAACTTCCCGCGGCTCAATCTGGTCGGCGTCATCGACGCCGATCTCGGCCTGAGCAATGGCGATCCGCGCGCCGCCGAGCGGACGTTCCAACTGCTGAACCAAGTGGTCGGCCGCGCCGGCCGCGAGCAGGGCCGCGGCGTCGGCTTTCTGCAGACTCACCAGCCGGAGCATCCGGTGATCAAGGCCCTGATCGCCAATGACCGCGAGGCGTTCTATGCCAGCGAGATCGAGATTCGCGAGCGCACCGGCTACCCGCCGTTCGGCCGGCTGGCGAGCCTGATCGTCTCCGCCGGCGACCGTCCGACCGCGGAAGGGTTCGCCCGCAAGCTCGCCGCGGTGGCGCCGCTCGACGAGCGGATCCAGGTGCTCGGCCCCGCCGAGGCGCCGCTCGCCGTCATCAAGGGCCGCTATCGCTTCCGCCTGCTGGTGAAGTCGCTGCGCAATGTCGACCTGTCGCAATATCTGCGCGAATGGCTCGATGCAGGTCCCAAGACCAAGGGCAATCTGAAGCTCGAGGTCGACGTCGATCCGCAGAGCTTCCTCTAGTTCGTTCACTGTCCTCCGTCATTGCGAGGAGCGAAGCGACGAAGCAATCCATGTGTCCGCAAACGCGGTGAAATGGATTGCTTCGCTCCGCTCGCAATGACGGCGGCTGGCAGCACGTCCCGCAAAAGAAAAAGCCTGCCGTCATTTGCGACGGCAGGCCTTTTTGGCGCGAGGCAGGCCTCGCGGCCGTTACGCAACGCAACACTTACTGAAGGCGCTTACGAGACGACCTCGGCGGTGACGCGGCCAACGCCGGCACCGGTCAGGCCGATGGCGCGGGCTGCGCCGGTGGAGAGGTCGAGCACGCGGCCGCGGATGAACGGGCCACGATCGTTGATGGTGACGACGACGCTGCGGCCGCCATGGGTGACGCGGAGCTTGGTGCCGAACGGCAGCGAGCGGTGGGCCGCGGTCATGGCGTTCTGGTTGAAGCGCTGGCCGGAAGCGGTGCGGCTGCCCGACTCATTGCCGTAGAAGGAGGCCATCCCCGAGAACGAGTGGCCGCCGGACGGCTGGATCGATGCATTGGCATCGCGCCAGGACGAGCCTTCGGCGCGGGCGTGGTGATGATGGTGGTGGCGATGATGGTGGTGCCGGGACTTCGCGGACGCCTCGGTCACGCTGCCCCCGACCAGAATAGTTGCGGCTACAAAAGCAAGCGCCGTACGCGAGCGGGTTACGGTGCCCGCCGCCTTCTTGATATTCAGCATTGATTAAGACCCTCAGACAGTATTGCCGCTAACGCGGCAAGTGGAACCCCCGTCCCTTCGTTGACCAAGGCCGTTTGGTTTCTCAATGAGGCACGAATTGGGCAGTAAATCCGGATTATCTCGTGCTGAAATATCTTGTTACCGCCTTGGGGTAGTCGATCGAGGTTCCGTAATCTTGCTATTTAACCAATTTTTAACGACCAATATACTTGCCAATACTGATTATCAGGCCGACGGTAAGTTTTCGGTAAGTAATCGCCAAATGAAACCGCAGCCCGCCCGGAGTTCCCTGCGCGCTCGGCCATGGGCCTATGCAAATTTCGATGGAACAAAATCGTGGCGGCGCGAATCGGGTTCGGCGCGCCGCATTTCCGCGCGCCAAATTTTCCGGTTTGGCCGCCGGCTGCGGTCGGCAAAAAGCGCATGCGACAAGGCGGCACTCACGATGCCGTCATGTTGCACCTGCGCGATTGCTATGTTAGCAAAGCCGCGATTTTAACGGTCCCGGCACGTCCTGTGCCGGTCGAAAATCGAAGTCCCGCTTGAATTCCAAGGGCTTGGATCGCTAGGCGCTGCTTTGGTGGCGACGGTTTTTCCCTTGCGAATTTGACAGCAAAAAAGAGCGAGCTCGTGGCAGCTGAAGATCCGTCCGTTTCGGGAGTGTCCGGTCGTTACGCAACGGCCCTGTTCGAGTTGGCGCGCGACGAGCAATCCGTCGATCAAGTCCGGGCCGACCTCGACAAGTTCGAGGCCTTGCTCAACGATAGCGCCGATCTCAAGCGCCTCGTCCGCAGCCCGGTGTTCGCCGCGGATGCCCAGCTCAAGGCACTGACCGCGGTACTCGACAAGGCCGGCATCGCCGGCACGTCGGCCAAATTCCTCAAGGTGCTCACTGCCAATCGCCGGCTGTTCGCCGTTGCCGATGTGATCCGCGCCTATCGCGCGCTGGTGGCGAAGTTCAAGGGCGAGGCGACTGCGGAAGTCACCGTCGCCGAGCAGCTCAGTGACAAGAATCTCGACGCGCTGAAGGCCGCACTGAAATCAGTGACGGGCAAGGACGTCGCGCTCAACGTGAAGGTCGATCCCTCCATTATTGGTGGCCTGGTGGTCAAGCTCGGCAGCCGCATGGTGGATAGTTCGCTTCGCACCAAACTCAATTCGATCAAGAACGCGATGAAAGAGGCAGGCTGATGGACATCCGCGCCGCAGAAATTTCTGCGATCCTCAAGGACCAGATCAAGAATTTCGGCCAGGAAGCCGAGGTCACCGAAGTTGGCCAGGTGCTGTCGGTCGGCGACGGTATCGCCCGCGTCTACGGTCTCGACAACGTTCAGGCCGGTGAAATGGTCGAGTTCGAGAACGGCACGCGCGGCATGGCGCTCAACCTCGAAACCGACAACGTCGGTATCGTGATTTTCGGCGCCGACCGCGAGATCAAGGAAGGCCAGACCGTCAAGCGCACCCGCGCGATCGTGGACGCGCCGGTCGGCAAGGGCCTGCTCGGCCGCGTCGTCGACGCGCTCGGCAACCCGATCGACGGCAAGGGCCCGATCCAGGCCACCGAACGCAAGCGCGTCGACGTCAAGGCGCCCGGCATCATTCCGCGCAAGTCGGTGAACGAACCGATGGCCACCGGCCTCAAGGCGATCGATGCGCTGATCCCGATCGGCCGCGGCCAGCGCGAGCTGATCATCGGCGACCGTCAGACCGGCAAGACCGCGATCGCGCTCGACACCATCCTGAACCAGAAGCCGCTCAACGCCCAGCCGGACGAGAACCTCAAGCTGTATTGCGTCTACGTCGCGATCGGCCAGAAGCGCTCCACCGTCGCGCAGTTCGTCAAGGTGCTCGAAGAGCAGGGCGCGCTGGAATACTCGATCATCGTCGCGGCCACCGCGTCCGATCCAGCGCCGATGCAGTACATCGCGCCGTTCACCGCCTGCACCATGGGCGAGTACTTCCGCGACAACGGCATGCACGCCGTGATCATCTATGACGACTTGTCGAAGCAGGCCGTCGCCTATCGCCAGATGTCGCTGCTGCTGCGCCGCCCGCCGGGCCGCGAAGCCTATCCGGGCGACGTGTTCTACCTGCATTCCCGCCTGCTCGAGCGCGCCGCCAAGCTCAACAAGGAGCATGGCTTGGGCTCGCTGACGGCGCTGCCGGTCATCGAAACCCAGGCCAACGACGTGTCGGCCTACATTCCGACCAACGTCATCTCGATCACCGACGGTCAGATCTTCCTGGAAACCGACCTGTTCTTCCAGGGCATCCGTCCCGCGGTGAACGTCGGTCTGTCGGTGTCGCGCGTCGGTTCGTCGGCGCAGACCAAGGCGACCAAGAAGGTTGCCGGCAAGATCAAGGGCGAGCTCGCGCAGTATCGCGAAATGGCGGCGTTCGCGCAGTTCGGTTCGGACCTCGACGCCTCGACCCAGCGCCTGCTCAACCGCGGCTCGCGCCTCACCGAGCTCCTGAAGCAGCCGCAATTCTCGCCGCTGAAGATGGAAGAGCAGGTCTGTGTGATCTGGGCCGGCACCAACGGCTATCTCGATCCGCTGCCGCTCAACAAGGTCAAGGCGTTCGAGGACGGCCTGCTGTCGCTGCTGCGCGGCAAGAACGCCGACATCCTCGATGCGATCCGCACCAGCCGCGATCTGTCCGACGACACCGCCGCCAAGCTGAAGACGGTGGTCGAAGGTTTCGCCAAGACGTTTGCATAACGAATGGGGCGTCGCCCGGCTCGCCGCCGGGCGTGACGAACGGAGGCTTGCGATCTGACCATTGTGGTCGGGTCGCCGGGGTGAACGAAGAATGGCGTCACTAAAAGACATGCGGGTCCGCATCGCCTCGACCAAGGCGACGCAGAAGATCACCAAGGCCATGCAGATGGTCGCAGCCTCGAAGCTGCGCCGCGCGCAGAACGCCGCCGAAGCGGCGCGGCCCTATGCCACCAAGATGGATGCGGTGATTTCCAACATCGCCGCGGCAGCCAACGGCACGCCCGGCGCGCCGGCGCTGCTCGCCGGCACCGGCAACGATCAGGTGCACCTGCTTCTGGTCTGCACCGGCGAGCGCGGCCTGTCCGGCGCGTTCAACTCCGCCATCGTGCGCCTGGCGCGCGAACGGGCGAACGCGCTGCTCGCGCAGGGCAAGGAAGTGAAGTTCTTCTGCGTTGGCCGCAAGGGTTACGAGCAGCTGCGGCGGACCTTCGAGAAGCGCATCGTCGAGCATCTCGACCTGCGTTCGGTGCGCCAGATCGGCTTCGCCAATGCCGAGGACATCGCCAACAAGGTGCTGGCGCGATTCGAGGCCGGCGAGTTCGATGTCTGCACGCTGTTCTACTCGCGCTTCCAGTCGGTGATCGCGCAGATCCCGACCGCGCAGCAGATCATCCCGCTGGAGGTGGCCGCGCCCGCGGCCAATGCGGCGCCCTCCACGTCCTACGAATACGAGCCTGAGGAAGACCAGATCCTCGGCAGCCTGTTGCCGCGCAACCTCGCGGTGCAGATCTTCCGCGCGCTGCTGGAGAACAACGCCTCGTTCTATGGCGCGCAGATGAGCGCGATGGACAGCGCGACCCGCAATGCCGGCGAGATGATTCGCAAGCAAACCCTGATTTACAACAGAACCCGTCAGGCCCAGATCACGAAGGAGCTGATCGAGATCATCTCCGGCGCTGAGGCGGTCTAAGGCAGATTTCGAAGGAGAACAGTCCATGGCTACAGCAGCCAACCAGATCGGTCGCGTTACCCAGGTCACGGGCGCCGTGGTCGACGTGCAGTTCGAAGGCCACCTTCCGGCGATTCTGAACGCGCTCGAGACCAAGAACGGCGGCAACCGCCTGGTGCTCGAAGTCGCGCAGCATCTCGGCGAATCGACCGTCCGCACCATCGCGATGGACATCACCGAGGGCCTCGTGCGCGGCCAGGAAGTGACCGACACCGGCGAACCGATCCGGGTGCCGGTCGGCGAAGGCACGCTGGGCCGCATCATCAACGTCATCGGCGAGCCGATCGATGAAGCCGGCCCGATCAAGTCCGACGGCCTGCGCGCCATCCATCAGGAAGCGCCGACCTATACCGACCAGTCGACCGAAGCCGAAATTCTCGTCACCGGCATCAAGGTCGTCGACCTTCTTGCTCCGTACGCGAAGGGCGGCAAGATCGGCCTGTTCGGCGGCGCCGGCGTCGGCAAGACGGTGCTGATTCAGGAGCTGATCAACAACGTCGCGAAGGCGCACGGCGGTTACTCGGTGTTCGCCGGCGTCGGCGAGCGCACCCGCGAAGGCAACGACCTCTATCACGAGTTCATCGAATCGAAGGTCAACGCCGATCCGCACAACCCGGATCCGAGCGTGAAGTCGAAGTGCGCGCTGGTGTTCGGCCAGATGAACGAGCCGCCGGGCGCCCGCGCCCGCGTCGGTCTGACCGGTCTCACCGTTGCCGAGCACTTCCGCGACCAGGGCCAGGACGTGCTGTTCTTCGTCGACAACATCTTCCGTTTCACCCAGGCGGGTTCGGAAGTGTCGGCGCTGCTCGGTCGTATTCCTTCGGCGGTGGGTTATCAGCCGACGCTCGCGACCGACATGGGCGCGCTGCAGGAGCGCATCACCACCACCCAGAAGGGCTCGATCACCTCGGTGCAGGCGATCTACGTGCCGGCCGACGACTTGACCGATCCGGCGCCCGCCACCTCGTTCGCGCACTTGGACGCCACCACGGTGCTGTCGCGCGCGATCTCGGAAAAGGGCATCTATCCGGCGGTGGATCCGCTCGACTCGACCTCGCGCATGCTGTCGGCGCTCGTCGTCGGTGACGAGCACTACAACACCGCGCGCATGGTCCAGCAGATCCTGCAACGCTACAAGTCGCTGCAGGACATCATCGCCATTCTCGGCATGGACGAACTGTCGGAAGAGGACAAGCTGACGGTCGCCCGCGCCCGCAAGGTCGAGCGCTTCCTGTCGCAGCCGTTCCACGTCGCCGAAGTGTTCACCGGCTCGCCGGGCAAGTTCGTCGACCTCGCCGACACCATCAAGGGCTTCCGCGATCTCTGCCAGGGCAAGTACGACCATCTGCCGGAAGCGGCGTTCTACATGGTCGGCACCATCGAAGAAGCCGTCGAGAAGGGCAAGAAGCTGGCGGCCGAAGCCGCCTAAGCTTTGGGATGTCGTCATCGCCGGACCTGATCCGGCGATCCATCGCACGAGAAGTATTTGACTGATGGACCCGCGGGTCGAGCCCGCGGGTGACAGCGCAAAGAACGGAAACACCATGGCCACCTTCCACTTCGATCTCGTCTCTCCCGAAAAGCTCGCCTTCTCCGGCGAGGTCGATCAGGTTGACGTCCCCGGTGTGGAGGGTGATTTCGGTGTGCTCGCTGGACACGCTCCGGTCATCGCCACGGTTCGTCCGGGCATCCTGACGATCACGACCGCCGGCAAGCGCGAGAAGGTGATCGTGCTCGGCGGTCTTGCCGAGGTGTCGGACAAGGGCCTCACCGTGCTCGCCGACGTCGCGACCGCGCTTGCGGACATCGATCGCGCGAAGTTCGCCGAGACGATCAACGAGATGCAGGAGAAGCTCGCCGAGAAGGAGGGCTCCGAGCTCGACCACGCGATCGAGCGGCTCGACCACTTCAAGAGCATCCAGCAAGAGCTCAACACGACGGCTATGCACTAAGGCGCGGTTGCCGACCGGCGATCGCGCCGCCATGTCGAGTGAGCCGACCCCCTTAGTGGAATAGCTCACACTTTTTCGATCATTGCCTGAGAAGGCTTGAATAATTCAACGCTCGCCACGCCCTGGCGAGCGTTCAATGCTTATTGCGCGCGGGATCGTCTGGCGGCATTCTCCCAGGCATATCTGGGTTCGGGGGCTGGTACTCATGAAGCGCAAGGTCGCAGCGATCCTCGCGGCCGATATCGCAGGTCAGAGCCGATTGGTTGCCGACGATGAGGAAGAGACGCTGCGGCGGCTCGCCTCTTCTCGACAAGTCCGCTTCTTCGCGGTCGGCCCGAACGAACGACCTGCAAATATGTGAAGCAGCTTACAGCAGGGATCGTGCACAAATGACAAGCTGCAGCACGATGACGATTTGGCCCGACCGCATCGCGATTTCATTCCTGACATAACGGACAAGCTGCTGTGCTGACCTTCACCACCGATGCTCTCCGCCCGCAGGACCGTTTCGAGCACTGGTGCGAGGTGCGCGGCAAGAGCCTGTTCGGGGTCACCATCGAGCTCGAGCGCGACAAGAGGGCCGATTTCCGCGGGCGCTTCTCCGCGACGCCGGTGGGCAGTGCCGTGCTCGCGCAAATGTCGGCTTCCTCCTACCGCGTCAGCCGGACCGCATCCGACATCGCGCGCGTTCCGAGCAACAGCCTGCATCTCGCCTGGCAGGTGCGCGGCCCCGGCCACATGAATATCGGTCGCGATCGTGTCCAGTTTGTGCGCAACGGCGACCTGGTGTTCGGCCATTCCAATCTTCCGTTTGCCTCGACACCCGAACGGACCGACGGCTTTGACTTCTTCAGCCTCAAGATCCCGGTCACCGACGAGCTCGTGCTCGGCGCGCGGATCGAGGATGCGCCGCCGGTCGCGCTGGCGCGTGATGCGAGCCTGACCCGGCTTGTCGGCGCCATGTTCCGCTCGATGACGCGAGATCTCGCGCAAGCCGGGCAGTTCGCCGACGACGTTGCTCATATGGTGCGCCTGGCGCTGCTCGCGCGCGGACGCGTGCGGCCACGCCAGGACGAGATCCGCGCCGCGCTGCATGCGGGCTACCTTCATGCCGCCCGCGAAATTCTGTACCGCGACCTGCATCGCGCCTCGCTCACGCCGGCCGCGGTTGCCACCGAGCTCGGCATCTCACTGCGGCAATTGCATGCGTTGTTCGAGCCGACCGGCCTGTCATTTGCGCGGACGCTGACGGCGGCAAGGTTGAAGGCGGCGAGGCGCGCGCTCTATGCCATACGGGAGCGCAGCATCGACGAGATCGCGTTCTCGTGCGGCTTCGACAGCATCGCGACCTTCTATCGCGTCTTCCGCTCGACCTACGGCATGACACCGGGCGACGCGCGGCGCATTCCGCCGCAGGATCAGCCGGCGAATTCCGCGAACCGGGTCGCGACCGCGCGATAGACGTCGCGGCGAAACGGCACCACGAGATCGGCAACGCGGTCGAGGCGCTCCCAGCGCCATTGATCGAATTCGGCGGGCTGGCCGTTGCGCGGCGTCAAAGGATCGATCTCCTCGTCGCGTCCGGTGAAGCGCAGCGCAAACCATTTCTGCCGCTGGCCGCGGAATTTGGCGAGCCGGTGCGATGCCGGCCCGGCATAGGCGGGGAATTCGTAGGTCATCCAGTCGGTCTCGCCGAGATAGTCGGCGTTGACCGCCCCGGTCTCCTCCCACAATTCGCGCATCACGGCCTCGTGCGGATCCTCGCCGGCGTCGATGCCGCCCTGCGGCATCTGCCATTCGAGGCCGGGCAGCACGATCTCCGGACCGTCGTCCTTGATCCGGTGGCCGATCAGCACGCGTCCGCCGGCGTTGAACAGCGCGATGCCCACATTGGGGCGATAGGGCTTATCTGATGACATTCGGTGGGTACGTCGCGCGTTGACCCGGTCGGCTACTTGGCCGCCAGACCGGAAAATTCCTTCACGACGCGCTCATAGACCGGACGCTTGAACGGCACAATCAGCCCCGGCAGATTCTTCATCGGCTCCCAGCGCCAGGTGATGAACTCGGCCTTGTGGCCGCCGCCCGGATTGGCGACGTTGATCTCGTTCTCATCGCCGGTGAAGCGCAGCGCGAACCACTTTTGCCGCTGTCCGCGATAGCGGCCCTTCCAGGCGCGGCCGGCGACGGTGCGCGGGATATCATAGATCAGCCAGTCCGAGACCTCGCCGAGCTTCTCCACGGACTTGATGCTGGTCTCCTCATAGAGCTCGCGCCGCGCGGCCTGAAACGTATCCTCGCCGGGATCGACGCCGCCTTGCGGCATCTGCCAGACATGCGCGTCGTCGACATGCTCGATGCCGCCCGCGCGGCGTCCGATGAAGACCAGCCCCGCAGTATTCAGCAGCATGATGCCGACGCAGGTTCGATAGGGCAGGTCTTCATAACGTGCCATGCTGCCGCTACCTCGCACATTTTCTGGAGCCGCCCGACCCGGCCCCCCCGGCAAGGTCTCGAGC